>DASWKS010000197.1:0-10580 GCA_036396495.1 Gemmatimonadales bacterium | reverse complement strand
GGTGCGGAAGTCGAGCCGGCCGATGTTGCCGCCCTGCGATTCGCTGTAGATGATGTTGGGGTCGGTCGGGTCCTGCGCGGTGACGAACCCATCGCCGCCGCTCACGTTCACCCAGTGCATGTTGCTGATCGACCCGCGCCGCCGGCTGGGTCCGCACCAGGAACCGTTGTCCTGCAGTCCGCCGCAGACGTTGTACGGCACCGCCATATCGTAGCTGACGTTATAGAACTGGCCGATGGCGAATGAGTTGTTGAAGATGTAGTTGCCGCCGCCGTCGAAGCTGATCCCGATCCCGCCGTCGTTGCCCACCACCATGAAACTGGGATCGTTGGGATCGATCCACATCGCGTGGTGGTCCACGTGCAGTCCCTGGGTGGCCGTCCGCGCGGTCTTACCGCCGTCCAGCGAGAAGTTGACCGGGGTGGACGACCAGAACACCCGGTCGGGGTTCTTGGGATCGACCCGCACCTGGGAGTAGTAGAACGGCCGCACATTCTGGGGCTGCATCTTGGTCCAGGTGGCGCCGCCGTCCAGCGACTTGTAGAGCCCGCTGGGCCGCACCTGCGCTTTGGAGCCCGCCGTCGGCTTGGGATTGGGCATCGTGTCCGCTTCGACCATCAGGTACAGGATGCTGGGATTGCTCCGCGCGATCGCGATGCCGATCCGGCCCAGGGTGCTCACCGGCAGGCCTCCGCCCTTGACCTGGGTCCAGGTCTCGCCGGCGTCGGTGCTCTTCCACAGCCCGGACCCGGGACCGCCGCCCTTGAGGAAGTAGGGCCCGCGGACCCGCTCCCAGCTCGAGGCCCACAGCACGTTGGGGTTGGCGGGATCGATCGCCAGGTCGACGAAGCCGGCCTTGTCGCTCACGAACTTGACCAGCTTCCAGGTCTTGCCGCCGTCGGTGGTCTTGTAGAGGCCGCGCTCGGGGTTGCTGCGCCAGATGGCGCCCAACGCCGCGACCCACACCGTGTTGGGGTCGGTGGGATGCACCACGATCCGACCGATGGCCTCGGTTTCCTTGAGACCCACGAACGCCCAGGTCTTGCCGCCGTCGGTTGACTT
The DNA here is from genome assembly GCA_036396495.1 of Gemmatimonadales bacterium. Classification (GTDB taxonomy): domain Bacteria; phylum Gemmatimonadota; class Gemmatimonadetes; order Gemmatimonadales; family GWC2-71-9; genus SZUA-320. The sequence continues at coordinate 9,518 of DASWKS010000197.1, read as the reverse complement.
GAACACCCCGGCGCCGGGCGAGATCGAGTTGCGTGAGTCCTCTTCGCCGGTCCCGGCGTAGATCACGTTGGTGTCCGACGGGGCGATCGCCAGGTCCCCCATCGAGATCACCGGCGCGTTCATCCCGAAGACCAGCTCGAAGGTGGTGCCAGCGTTGGTGGTCTTCCAGATCCCGCCCGCGGCCGCCGCGACGTAGAAGGTGCGGGAGGGATACCCGATCCCTTCGATGTCGGTGACCCGCCCGCTCATGTTGGCTGGGCCGATGTTGCGCCAGCGGAATCCAGCCAGCAGGGCGCTGTCGAGACTGGCCGTGGGGAGCTGGGCTGGGAGGCCTGCGGCCAGTGCCATCAGCATAGCGGAGGCGAGGAACACGCCCCGGGTGAGGGGTGGGCAACGTCTCATCGGATACTCGAGGTTGTGGTTGCGAAAGCTACGCAGGCCGATACCGTTGTGTTGACCCCCACGGCGGCCCCCACATCAGAACAGCCGCACCTGAAGGCGGACCAGGCGCCCCGGGTCCGGCAGCCGGCATTGGCCGTACAGCGCCACGTTCCCGATGTTGTCCAGCGCCAGCCGGGCCTCGAGCCGAGACAGCCATCCGCCATTGGCGGGCCGGAGCCGCCACTCCCGGGAGACATTGGCATTGACCACCGTGCCCGACTGGAGCTCGGTGTCGTCGCCGGTCGCCGGGTCGATGCAGAACTGGCTCCCGGTGTAGCGCAGCTCGGTGCCGGTGCGGATTCCCAGAGGCAGGCGGAGGCGTACATAAGCGCCGCCGAAAGCTTCGGGCAGATTCTCGGGCCGGTTGGTGATTCCGGCATCGGTATCGGTCAGATCGACCGACTGCAGCGTCAGATCACCTCCCACCGCCAGCGGGCCGATCAAGGTCGAGCCCAGCAGCTCGATCCCGATGCTCTCGAGCCGGTTGCGGTTCACCCGCATGAAGCGGTTGTCGGGGAGCGTGATTCGCACCACGGCATCGTTCATCAGGTGGTGGAATCCCACCAGCTGGATCTCGCTGTTGTCACCCAGCCGAGTGGTGATGCCGGCTTCGATCGCCACCAGGTTTTCCGGCTGCAACTCCGGACTGGGCGCGAAGCGGTCGAGCGCACCGGAGTAGAGCTCCCGGAGGGCGGGGAAGCGTCCCCGCCGGCTCACCCCGCCGTGGGCCAGCAGCCTTCCATCGGCCGCCACCATGGTGAGGCCCACCCGGGCGCCCCATTCCGAGAGCGTTCCCTGCCGCGGCTCCCGGCCACCGGACTCGGGGGTCTGGCCCACATCGTAGGCGCCGCCCAGACTCAGCCGGAGGGAGTTGATTCCCTGGCCCTGGTCGACCAATCGCCAGATGGTTTCGCCGCCCAGGCTCCAGAGCCGTTGCCGGTAACGCGCGTCGGCGCTGGGGAGGAACTCGTCGTGACGGATCTCTGAGAGGGTGAACGCGGTCCGGAGCTCGCCCCGCTGGCCCAGGCTCTGATCGCCCAGGAGGCGGAGGGTCAGGGTGCGGTCTTTCCCGTTCTCGAAGCCGTCCAGCTCGCTGTAAGTACGGGAGGTATAGGCATCGATGTCGGTCCGGCCCAGATCGACACCGAAGCTGGCCTCCAGGTCGCCCCGGCCGCCCAGGGGCGAGCGGCGATCGCCGGTACCGCCGGACAGAACCAGCAGCGACCGCGACTGATGGGGGTAGCGCCAGAACCTGGCGTCATCATATCCCAACTCGGCGGCGATACCGCGCTCGGCTCGGAATGACGAACCCGAAAAGCTGACCCAGCCCCCGCCGTGACCTTCATAACGAACCGCGACAAACCCGTCGATGTTCTCGGCATCGGTGTTGAGCCGGAGGTCGTGGTCGGTCGGCAGCGGCTCGTCCACGCCCCGGGCCAGGGTGACGCCTGGGGTGTCGCGGAAGCTCGTCCCTGCGCGCACCAGCCAGGTGCCCGAAGGGCGCACCAGTGGCAGGGAGATGCCCGCTCCACCGCCGTAGCCTCCGACATGGTCGAATCCGACCGCGAAATCGGCGCTGGGATGGGACGGCATGAATGAGGCCTGCCCCACGCCCACCTCGATGATGCCGCCCAGGACGTTGGGGCCATGGAGCATGGAGGAGAGGCCCCGGATGTAGTGCACGTCCTGGAAGCCGGTGGCCGGAATCACGGAGACGTCGGTCCGGGCATCCCACGCCAGCGTGATGGGGATCCCATCCACCAGGACGGCCACCTGGCGCGACTCGGAACCTCGACCCGACAGCTCCGCCTCACCCCGCGAATTCCGCCGCAGGTGCAGGAAGGGCAGCTGGCGAAGGGTCTGCTCCAGCGTAGGCGCCGGCGGCAGGGGCACCGAGTCGAGCCGGACCCGGAGCGCGCTCGATCCGCCTACCGTGGTCAGGGGCCGGATCCCTTGGACCTCGAGGGCGGGGAGCTGCGCGGTCGTATCTCTCCGAGTCGAATCGGGGCGATCCTGCCCCGATCCGGCTCCGACCACGGCCAGGGTGAGCCCCAGGGCCAGCGCCGTCCCTCTCATCCAGCTCTCCTTCGGGTGGGTCAAGACCTGTACGCAATTGGGTAGTATATCGTTGCCGGCGCGCAGATTCCCGTTGACCCCTAACCCATTTACGGCTATACTGTTGCCCTCGCCCTGGTGGTGAAATTGGTAGACACGCTATCTTGAGGGGGTAGTGCCGTAAGGCGTCTCGGTTCGAATCCGAGCCAGGGCATCGCAGGGCCCTCGCCACTGTAGCTCAGGGGTAGAGCTCTCGATTCGTAATCGAGCGGTCGTCGGTTCAAATCCGACCAGTGGCTCTGGACTTGAGCCGTCAGTTGCCAGTCGCCAGCCGTGAGCCAGGTCGCTCACGGCTTTTCTGTTACCGGTCCAAAACCCTCCGACTGTCGTAGCTCCTGGTGCGCTCGGTATCTCCCAAAGCAAAGGGTACATTCCATCAGGGGTGCTCGAGCCAAGAAGGAGACCGCATGGCCACCGCAGAATCCCCCGCTGTTGAGCCCCTGGTAGCCGGGCAGGGTAGCTCGGTCACCCGACAGATCGTGGAACGCTTCACCTACCCGGCGGAGCGCCCCTTCCTGAGCATCACGCTCTATTACGTGCTCCTGATCGGCGTCGCCACGCTCCTGCTCTGGCTGTTCCCCGATCTTCGGAGTGTGATATCGGGCGAGCGGCTGGCCGCGATGCTCCAGGGCGGTTCCGGATCCGGCAACGCGGTGCCGTTCACCAATCCTACCCCGTCGGGAGGCGCCTGGTTCTCGTGGCAGTTCTCGCTCTACCTGGGCGGCGCCATGATCGGCTCGCTGCTTCTGATGCTGCCCAGCTCCTGGGTCTACATGGCCACGAGGCAGAAAAAGGGCTTCGACCAGACCATGGTCCAGACCCTGGTGATTCTGGCGATGGCCGTCTCCGGGGTGGTGGTCATCGTGCGGAACAGCCTGGCTCTGGCTTTCAGTCTGGCCGGCATCGTGGGGGCGGTGCGATTCCGCAATTCGCTGCCTGATACGCGTGACACACTCTATGTCTTCCTGTCCATCGGCGTCGGTCTCGCGGCCGGGGTGGAAGCGCTGGCCGCGGCGGCCATGCTGTCGATAGTGTTCAACTATTCCGTGCTGCTGCTCAACCGGGCCGACTACGGCATGTGCGAGCTGGGCAAGTCCTCCCGTCCGCTGCTTCACACCCATGCCGCGCAGGCCGGCAGCAACGGCGCCGGCAAGAACAGCAAGCCGGACGCCCGGAAGGGTGACTTCAACGCGGTGCTGGTGGTCCGCTCGACCTCGGCCGACGAGACCATGCAGCGTCTGCCGGCCTTCATGGACCGGGAGTTCAAGCGTTGGACCCTGGCCGAGATTCAATCGACCAAGAAGGGCCGCTCCCACCTCAAGTATCTGGTGCGGACCCGAAAGGGAGTCACGCCGGAAGAGGTCGAGGACGCGGTGCTGGTGGTCGGCGGGGAAAGTGTGGTCGGGGTCAAGGTGCATTGACGAGGCAGCGGTGAATAGTGAACAGAACAGCAAACGGTGAACGGTGAACAGAACAGCAAACGGTGAACGGTGAACAGTGAACGGCAAATGGTGATCCCTTGCGACGGCTTGTCATCCTGAGGGCAGCGGCCGTCATCCTGAGCGTAGCGAAGGATCTCGCACTGATCGTCCTCGCGGCTCTACTCCTCACTCCGGCGGTCGCTGATTCCCAGTCGGCGGGTGGCATCCGCTGCCCGGTCAATCGGGATCCGGTGGCGCGATGGGGCCTGCCCTCCGGTCTGGCCGAGGTATCCGGGTTGGCCATCGGTCCGGGTGGCAGGATCCTGGGGCACGGCGACGAATTCGGGCGGCTGTTCGAGCTGGATCCGGGCAGCGGGAAGGTGCTGCGGCGGATCACTCTGAAGGGCCAACCCAAAGGGGATTTCGAGGGTGTCGCGGCCGCGGGTAAATCCATCGCGCTGATGACCAGCACCGGGCGACTCTATGTCTTCAAGCTGTCCGATGCCGGCGATCAAGTCACTTTCCGGACCGTGGAGACCGGCTTGGGAAAGGCCTGCGAGCTGGAGGGGCTGGCCTGGGATGTCGGTGCCGACGCGCTGTTGATTCCATGCAAGAACGGAAAAACCCGGGCCACCAGGAACGGACTGACGATCTTTCGCTGGTCGATGGCGGGCAAAGGCTCCGCGGGCGAGGCTATTCGGGTGTCAGCTCAGAACCTCTCGCGGGCCGCGGGAACGCCCCGGATCAACGCCACCTCGGTCGATCTCGACCCGGTCACCGGCCATCTGCTGCTGTTGTCCTCCCGGCCCGCCCTGGTGCTGGAGCTGGAGTCGAACGGCCGGATCGTTGGGGTGGCCCGGCTCAGGGATGAAGTTCATTCCCGAGCCGAGGGGCTCGCGGTGACCAAGGACGCAATGTACATCGGCGATGAGAGCAGCGGCGGACGCGGCACCATCGCCAAGTATGCCTGCGAGGCCGGCCGGTGAGGTGGAGCCAGGGAGTACTCGCCTCGATTCTCCTGCTCGCCCTGGGCGGCTGCGTCCGGCAGCCGAGCCAGTTTTCCCCGGCGCCGGGATTGGGCGAGGACAGTCTCGACTTCTCGGTCATTCTCATCGGGGACGCGGGGGGCCCTCCCTCGGCCGACGCGGTGCTCCGGGCGGTGGAAGAGGATGTGAAGACGCTCAAGGACAAGAGCGTGATCGTGTTCCTGGGCGACAATATCTATCCGCGGGGCCTGCCGGCTCCGGAGGCGGTGGATTACCAGGACGCCCTGTCGCGGATCAACCGCCAGGTCAAGCTGCTGACCTCGGCCGACGTGAAGGGCATCTTCGTGCCCGGCAATCACGATTGGGACCGCAGCGGGCCCGACGGCTTCGGCGCGGTCCGGCGCGAGGCCCTGGCGGTCGAGGAGTCGGGCGGCGAGCATGTCGAGTTTCTGCCGCCTAACGGCTGTCCCGGGCCCGAGGTACGCGAGTTCGGCAGCTTCCGGCTGGTCCTGCTCGACACCGAGTGGCTGTTGCGGGACGCCGAAAAAGGCCGGGACGGTTGCACCGCCACCAGCGACTCGGCGGTGCGGGCCCAGCTGGAAACGGCCCTGGCCGGCGCCAACGGGAAGCACGTGGTGGTCGCCGCCCACCACCCCCTGCGCAGCGGCGGCGAACACGGCGGATACTTCCGGGTGCGAGATCACCTGTTCCCGTTGCGCGCGGTCAAGTCGTGGCTCTGGTTGCCGTTGCCGGTCATCGGGTCGACCTATCCGCTGGCCCGCAGCGGTGGGGCGTCCCCGCAGGACATTTCCCATTCCCGGAACCGGAGCATGCGGGTGCTGCTGGAAGGGGCCCTGCGCCGCTACCGGCCGCTGGTCTACGCCGCCGGCCATGAGCATGCGATGCAGGTCATGGCCGGCAACTCGGCCCGCTGGCTCCTGGTGAGTGGGGTGGGATACTTCGGTCACGGCGGATACGTCACCTGGCTGGACTCGACCCGCTATGCCACCAGTGCCAGCGGCTACATGCGGCTCGACGCCACCCGGAGCGGCAACGTCCGGCTGGCGGTGATGACGGTGGACCTGGAAGGCAAGTCGACCGAGGCGTATTCTCTCTGGCTTACCCCGGGAGCCCGGAATGAAGAGTGCACGGAGCCGAGTCAGGAGCGCTGTAGTCGCCGGCGCTAGCCGAGTCGCCTTGGGTCTGGCGCTGGCCGGCCTGGCCCTGGCTCCCCTCTCGGCCCAGGATTCCGTTTCAATCGTCCCCGATCCCGACATCCACCGGGGCGGCTTGCGGCGCTGGCTGTTAGGCGATCACTACCGCGATCTCTGGACCATCCCACTCCGGGTGCCCAAGCTCGATCTGGCCCGCGAGGCCGGGGGGCTCCGGCCGCTCCGGAAGGGCGGAGGGCTGCAGACCAAGTCGCTCCGGTTCCGGGGGGGCGATGGCAAGGAATACGTCTTCCGAATGGTGAGGAAGGACCCGACCCAGGTAGTCCCGCCCGAGCTGCGCGAGACGCTGGCCAAAGACATTGTGCATGACCAGATGAGCGCCATGCATCCCGGCGCGGCCCTGGTGGTGCCGCCGATCCTCGAGGCGGCCGGGGTGCTGCACGTGACCCCCCGCTTCTTCGTGATGCCGGACGATCCCGCGCTGGGTGAGTTCCGGGCCGAGTTCGCCAACGAGATGGGCCTGCTGGAGGAACGACCCACCGAATCGGATGATGATCTGCCCGGCTTTGCCGGGGCCCGCAAGATCGTCGACACCCCGGAGCTAATCGAGGCGCTCTGGAAGGAACCCTGGGTCAAAGTCGACGCCCAGGCCTTCCTCACTGCCCGTCTGCTCGACCTGTACCTGGGCGACTGGGACCGGCACGAGGACCAGTGGCGGTGGGCCCTGGTGGGCGCGGGCAACGCCGGCCGCTGGCTGCCGATTCCCCGTGACCGGGACCAGGCCTTCGTCCGCTACGACGGTCTGTTGCTCTGGGTCGCCCGGCAGGGAACCCCCCAGCTCCTAGTGTTCGATGAGGACTACGCCGAGCCGCTCGCGGCCACCTGGAACGGACGCAACCTCGACCGCCGGCTGTTGGCGGAAGTAGGGCGGGCCACCTGGGACTCCATCGCGCGTGAGCTGCAGCGGGTCGTCACCGACCAGGTGATCGACACGGCGGTCGGCCGGCTGCCTCTCGAATACCGCACTCGCAACGGTGAATGGCTCCGCGGGATGCTGGTCCAGCGCCGGGATGGCCTGCTGGTGGCCGCGATCCGCACCTACGAGTTTCTGGCCCGAAAGGTCCGGCTCCAGGCCAGCGATCGGGACGATCACGCGGTAGTGGAGCATCTGCCCGAGGGCCGCACCGACGTGCAGCTGATGCGGTCCCGCGGACCGGCTTATTATCGCCGGGTCTTTCACGCCGATGAAACCGACGAGATCCAGCTGGACCTGCGTGACGGCGACGACCGGCTGGTGATCCGAGGCGATGGTCACGGCCCGATGCTCCGGGTCATGGGTGGCGCGGGCACCGACTCGCTGATCGACAGTTCGCGCAGCCGGCACTCCGCTTTCTATGACTCGGACGGCATCACGGTGGCGGTGGGGCGGGGGGTCGATCGCAAACGGTACGTCCAGCCCTCCGATACCAACCCGGCCAGATTGCCCGAGCGCGACTGGGGATCCAAGTCACTGGGGTGGCCTATGGTGTACGCCACCAGCGACCTGGGTGTTACGGCCGGCTACGGCTGGACCCGCTCGGGCTACGCCTTCCGGCGCCAGCCCTATTCGTCGAAGGTCAACCTGGGCGCCGAGTACTCCTTCGGCCGCACCAGCGGCCGATTCATGCTTGAGACGCGCTGGAAGGCGGTGAACCGGAACCGGTTCATCACCCTCAGCGCCATCGCCTCCGGGATCGAGCAGCTGCAGTTCTATGGCTTCGGCAACGACACCCAGGACACATCCTCCACCAGCTTTTACCGGGTGCGCCACCAGGCCTTCGAGCTCAATCCCGGCCTCGGCTTCGGGCTGGAGGGTCGGAGCAAGCTCCTGTTCCACATCCGGGCGCGCCACACCGTCACCGACCCCGACGACCCCCAGAACCAGAAGGGCCCCATCTCCGAGCTGAAGCCGCTGGGGCTCGGCGATTACGGCCACCTGGGGCTGGTGGGTCGCTATGAGTGGGATACGCGCGACTTCCCGCTCCTGCCCAGCAAGGGCGCCCGGCTCCAGCTCGAGGCGGCCTACTATCCGGTGACCTGGTCGACCGACGAGGAGGGATTCGGCACCCTGGACGCGGTGGCCTCCACCTTCGTGAGCCCGGGGAACCAGGATTGGCTCACGTTCGCCTTCCGCGCCGGCGGCCGGCACTCCTACGGCGAGGTCCCCTACTTCGAGGCTTCCTACCTGGGTGGAACCCGCTCGCTCAGGGGATATCCCCGAAACCGCTTTGCGGGAGAATCGGCTGTGTTCGGCAACGCGGAGATCCGTCTCAGGGTGTCGCGGGCTTTCATCCTGGTGCCGGGGGAGCTGGGCATCTTCGGCCTGGCCGATGCTGGGAGGGTCTTCCTCGACGACGACACCGACTCCGGCGACTGGCACAGCAACCTGGGCGGCGGCATCTACTTCAGCATGCTCAAACGCTCGCCGGTGATTTCCCTGGGAATGGCTCAAGGGGATGAGGGCGCGAGGTTCTATCTCGGCCTGGGGATGGGCTACTGACAAGCAGTGCTTAGTCCTTAGACCTAAGTCCTAATTAGGTGTATGTTTACCCTCGAATGACCACACCTCTTTCCCGTCATCCGCTGCTGCGGGTCACGATTTACTACGTCATCCTGGGCGGGGTGGCGGTTCTCCTCGTCCGGCTGGCCCCGGGCGTGGCGGAACGGATCGTCTCCGGGAGCGGGCTCCCGATGGACGTGGGCCAGTTCCCTCCGGGCGCTGCGGCGGACAGCACTATCCAGCTCACGACGGGAGCGCGGGATCGGGTCAGTCTCACCGTGATCCTGGCGATGATTGTCTCGTCGCTGCTCATGCTGCCGGTGGTCTGGGTCTACATCCATACCCGCATGAAGAAGGGGTACCAGCAGTCGTTGGTGCAGACCATCCTCATGCTGCCGCTGGTGGTGGCGGGAACGGTCATTCTGGTCAAGGACAGCATACCGTTGGCGTTCAGTCTGGGCGGCATCGTGGGCGCGGTCGCCTTCCGCAACCGGCTGGAGGACACCAAAGACGCGGTCTACGTCTTCCTCTCCATCGCGGTGGGTCTCGCCTGTGGCATCCTGGCCTTCCACATCGCCGTGTCGCTGTCGCTTTTTTTCAACCTGGTGGTGCTCGCCCTCTGGTACACCGACTTCGGCCGGGTGCCGGGTGAATTGTCGGCCCCGGTGGCCCAGAGGCGGATCGAAACCGCCCGCGGAATCGTCGGGGAAGCAGGCAAGCACTCCGGGGAGCTGGTGCAGGCCCTGGACCAGCAGATCCTCCAGTCGATGACCCCGGATCAGTTGCAGGCGCTGGTCGAAAAGGCCAAGAGCCGGCGCAAGAAGATCGAGGAAGATCTCTACGG
>DASWKS010000196.1:0-7630 GCA_036396495.1 Gemmatimonadales bacterium | reverse complement strand
CTGTGAGTTTCGTCCTCGCATGGAGGTCCACCTCGCGAACGTGACCGACCGACTGACCGACTGACCGACCCGACCGACTGACGGACAGACCGACTGTCCGACGGTTCCTGGATTCCCTACATTGCCACCCATGCCTCGAATAACCTGGATTGCCGTGAGCCTGGTCGGCGCGATCGCCTGGGGAGTGCTGGCGCTCTCCCGGGGCGAAACCATCAGCGCGGCCTGGCTGGTGCTGGCCGCGGTCGGGACCTACCTGATCGGCTATCGGTTCTACTCCCGCTTCCTGGCCTTCCAAGTCTTCGGCCTCGACAACCGGCGTGCCACCCCGGCCGAACGGCTCAACAACGGCCGCGACTTCGTGCCCACCACCCGCTGGGTGCTCTTCGGCCATCACTTCGCCGCGATCGCCGGTGCGGGCCCACTGGTCGGTCCGGTCCTGGCGGCCCAATTCGGGTATCTACCCGGGGTCATCTGGATCGTGTTCGGCGTGGTGCTGGGCGGCGCGGTGCAGGATTTCATCATCCTGTTCGGGTCGATGCGGCGGGATGGGAAATCCCTGGGGCAGATGGCCAAGGAGGAGATCGGCGAGCTGCCCGGGCTCATCGCGATGGTGGCGATCCTCGCCATCATGGTGATCCTGCTGGCGGTGCTGGCGCTGGTGGTGGTGAACGCGCTGCGCGACAGCCCCTGGGGCGTCTTCACCATCCTGTGCACCATCCCGATCGCAATCCTGATGGGGTTCTGGATGAAAGTCTGGCGCCCAGGCAAGACCCTGGAGGCATCGCTCGGCGGAGTGGTGCTGCTGCTGGTGGCCCTGGTGGCGGGACGCTGGGTGGGCGAATCGGCGACCCTGGCGCCACTCTTCCGGCACGACGGCCTGACGATCGCCTGGGCCATGATCGGCTACGGCTTCATCGCCAGCGTGCTCCCGGTGTGGATGCTGCTCTGTCCCCGCGATTACCTCTCCACCTTCATGAAGATCGGGACCATCGTCCTGCTGGCGATCGGGATTCTGATCGTGCTGCCCCCGGTCCGGATGCCGGCGGTCACCCGCTTCGTCGACGGCACCGGGCCGATCTTCGCGGGGAAGCTGTTCCCCTTCTGCTTCATCACCATCGCCTGCGGGGCCATCTCGGGATTCCACGCCCTGGTTTCCTCGGGCACGACCCCCAAGATGATCCGTCAGGAAAACGACGCCCGGGTGATCGGGTACGGCGGGATGCTGATGGAGAGCTTCGTGGCGGTGATGGCGCTCTGCGCGGCGACCGCGCTGGAGCCGGGCATCTACTTCGCCATCAACGCGCCCCTCGCGTCACTGGGTGCCTCGGCGGAAACAGCGGCCCAGGCTGTGCGCACCTGGGGCTTCACCGTCAGCCCGGAGCAGATGACTTCGCTGGCAGCGTCGGTGCAGGAGAATACCTTGCTGGGCCGGACCGGCGGCGCCACCTCGCTGGCGGTCGGCATGGCGCAGATCTTCAGCGGGGTGTTCGGACAGGGATTGATGTCGCTCTGGTACCACTTTGCCATCATGTTCGAGGCCCTCTTCATCCTGACCACGATCGACACCGGCACCCGGGTGGGGCGGTTCATGCTGCAGGAGCTGGGCGGCCAGGTCTGGAAGCCGTTCGGCCGGACCTCGTGGTATCCCAGCATCGTGCTCGCCTCGGCCGGAGTGGTGGCCGGCTGGGGCTACTTCCTGGTGCAGGGAGTGCAGGACCCGTTAGGCGGGATCAACTCGCTCTGGCCCCTGTTCGGGATCAGCAACCAGCTGCTGGCGGCGGTGGCGCTCTGCGTGGGCACCACTCTCCTGATCAAGAGCGGCAGGCGACGCTACGCCGGGATCACCATCCTGCCGCTGGCGTGGCTGCTGGCGGTCACGCTCACGGCCGGCTGGCAGAAGATCTTCGCGGTCGACCCGCGGCTGGGCTTCCTCTCCCATGCGGCCGTGATCGCGGAGCAGGTCGCCTCCGGCGCCATGGATGCCGGCCAGGGGGCGCGGGTCATCTTCAACGACCGGCTCGACGCCATCATGGCGGCGCTCTTCATGACCATCACCGTGGTGCTGGTAGTCGCGTCGGTGCGGCAGTGGATCGCGGTGGCGCGAGGCCGGAAACCGGCCCAGACCCGGGAAGCGTCGTTCGTGGAGTCGGCATATGCCTGACGGTCGAAGCTGGTCGAAGGCGGTCGAAGGCGGTCGAAGCCGCCTTCACGCGGGGCGGATTCTCCAAGTCATCCGGCGCGTTCTCGGCATGCCCGACTACGACGGCTACGTGCGCCATGTCCGGAGCTGTCATCCCGGACAGACCGTGCCTACTGAACGACAGTTCTTCGAGGAATACCTGAAGGCCCGTTACGAGGGCGGGCCGACGAGATGTTGTTGAACCACCGGTCGACGGGGGTCGAGGGGGGTCGAAGGCGGTCGAAGGCGGTGGCTCACGCGAGAGGCTCCCGCTTCTTGCCTCCGGCAGCAACCAACCAGCAGGCCACGGCCAACGCCGTGGCACCGGCGCTCGCGGCCAACGCCAGTGGACCGCCGCGGCTCTGATAGATCCCACCGAACGCCAGGCCCGCCGGCAAGGCCAGGATCCCGACCAGGCCCTGGGCATGACCAAAGCCGCGACCAGTCCGACGCGGCGCCAGCGCGGCCACAGCGGCCCGTTCTCCCGCTTCGGAAAAGCCCGATACCAGCCCCAGGAGGAGGAACACTCCCACCGCGGCACCCGCTCCAAGGGGGCGGGTCAATAGCAGGCAGGTGAACGCGAACAAGAGGCCGCCCAGAGCCAGGACCGGCACCGGGCCGAAGCGGTCGCTGAGCCATCCCCCGGGGTAGGCGGCCGCGGTACGGACGATATGGAGCCCGGCCCAGGCGAGCGGTACCAGGGTAACCGCGACTCCCAGGTCCTGGAGCCGGAGCAACAGCAGGGTCTCCGGCAAGCGGCCGACCGTGAGCAGTGCCAGCGCCACGACCGGAAACCAGAAACGCCGCCCGGCGGCGTCGACGCCGGGAGCCGGTTCCGGTTCTGTCGTGACCTCGAAGGGTTGGACGGAGACCGCCCGTCCGTCCGCCCGTCTGCCGGCCCGCCGGAGGACGGGAAGCAGGACTCCCATCGCGAGCAGCCCGGGAACGGCGCTGGCCAGGATGACGCCTCGAACTCCGGTGTGCGAGGCGAGCAATGCCCACGCGGCCAGTGAGCCGGCCACCGCTCCGAGGTGATCGGCCCCGCGATGGAACCCGAAGGCGCGTCCCCTCGCTTCCGGGACCGTCACGCGCGCGATCATGGCGTCGCGGGCCGGAGACCTAAGCCCCTTCCCCACCCGGTCCAGCACCCGGAGCGTGATCACCTGCCAGGCCGCGCTGGTCAGAGCCACCAGCGGTCGCACCACCACCGCCAGACTGTAGCCGACGGTGATCAGACGCCCGCTCCAGCCGGGCCGGTCCGCCAGCCGTCCGCTGATCCATCGCAGGGCCGCGGCGGTCAGATCGGCGGCACCGTCGAGCGCCCCGAGGGCGACCGCGCCGCCGCCTAACACCCGTGTCACGAAGGCGGGAAGCAGCGGATACACCATCTCGCTGGCGAAATCGTTGAGAAAGGAGACGAGGGAGAGGCCCCGCACGGTGGGGGGAATGACCGTGCGAGGCTCCACCCGGCCTGAGCTCATGCTTCCAGTCCCAGCCCCCATCGAATGAGCGGAACCGGCAGCCCACCGAAGTGGAGCACCTCCTCGTGGTGGCGCCGAGGCGAGAAGGCGGCCCCCTCCTTCTCCATCCGATCGTCCCGGAGCCGGAGCAGCTCGCGCCGGCCGGCGATGGTTCCGGCCGCGCGGGTCGGCTCGAGCAGGATTCCCCGGACAGCGGCCAGTGCCTCGAACGGTTGCAGCGGCAGCCGTTCGGTCAGCGAGGTGACGGCCTCCGCCAGCCCGATCTGGCGGGTGTGGAGACCAATGTCGAGTCGCGCCAGCAGCACGCGGTAGAGCACGTGGGCCCGAATGATCAGGCGGGTGTCGAGGTCGGGCCAGCCGCCGGCCTGCTCCAGCAGCTCGATGGCGTAGAGTCCCCAGCCCGAGTTCTCGCTGATGGCGCGCCGCACTTCCGAGGGCAGCGTCGCGGCCCGGATGCCCTGCACCTGCATGCCCGGTCCCGCCAGCTCGGTGAGCAACGCCGGCATGGCCATCCTGACGGCCGGACGGTCGGAGACAAAGATCGTGGCCGGCCCGGCGTGCGACGGTGGCCGGTAGCTGGCGAGCGGTTCGAACTGGGCCGCATGCTCGGGCATGCGCTCGAACAACGGCAGCTCCGGTACCAGCAACAATCCCGCCCGGTCGGCCGCTTCGCGCCGCTGTTTCATTCCATGGGTCAGAAATTCCATGATATCGGCCGGAGCGAAGGCCTGCTGCCGCTCCAGCAGCGCGGCCCGCCAGTCCCCGCCCCGGCCCAGCTGATCGGCGAGGTCCCGCAGCTCGCCTTCCTGTTCTTCCTCGAGTCGCAGGATGGCGCGCCACAACTCGGGCGCGCCGGCGATGATGGCGTGCTCGTGATGCAGCAATCGGTCGAAGTGCTCGGGGCCGGTGGCGAAGGCGTGCTCGTCCGCGTGGGCGCTGAGCTCGGTGTCCAGCAGCAGCTGAAATCGCGCCAAAGCGGCCTCGGCCGCGGCCGCCGCCTGGGCCGGCTCCCCGCCGCCTTCGATCGCGGCCAGGCCACTCAGGAGCGCCGCGGCCGGGCCGGTCAGAGCCCGGGCCGCGTCAATGAATGCCGCGGGCGGTTGCGACAGAGTGGCCCGGGCATCGCTCAGGAAGCGGGGTACTTCCGTCAGGCAGTCGAGGGCCACCCGGTCTGCTGGACCGGTGGCTCGCCGCAAGGCCCAGAGAGCATCGCACAGGTGTTTCAGCCAGAAGGCGGGATTGCGTTCATTGGGTCGCTCATGCTGCAACCGGAAGAGGGTGACCCGGACATCGTCGAGCAGAGCGGTCCGGTCCAGCTCGTCGGCCGAATCCTCGACTTCGAGTTCCTCGATGCCCGCCTCGATGGCCCGGAAGGCGGCTACATGGGCCCGCAACGAGGCCACATCGAAGTGCCCCAGCCGGCCGCTGGTCCCGGGAACTCCGGCCAGCGCTCCGCCGGCCGGATCGAAGTGCCACTTGAGATCGAGGTAGGAACGGCAGAGCTCGTCACTCAGGGACACCGACGAACTCCGCGTGATCGCCCAGACTGGCGGAACCGCCCACGTCGCGCATCCGGACATGATTGCCCAACAGGGATTGCACCAGCCGCACGCCGGTCAGGTGGCACTGATGGCCCACCAGCGTATGGGCCAGGTGACTGTCGAGGATCGTGGTCCCTCGCTCGATGCTCACATTGGGACCGATCACGCTGCGCTCGATGCGGACTCCGTCCTCAATGTAGACCGGCTGGTGGACGATCACGTCGTCGGGCAACAGCGGTTGCCGTTCGGCCCCCAGCCGCAGCAGGGTCTCGTTGGTCTCGATAATGGCTTCGAGAGTACCGCAGTCGTACCAGCCGCCGACCTCGGCGGTGAGGATTTTCCGGCCCCGGTCAATCATGTACTGAAACGCATCGGTGAGAAAGAACTCGCCCCGGTTAGCGGGCTGCTGCAGCACATGATCGATGCCTTGCCAGAGCGTCTCCGTGTCGCGGATGAAGTAGAGCCCGATGTTCGCCAGTCTGGAAATCGGGTCCTCCGGCTTTTCCACGATCCGGGTCATATAGCCCTGCTCGTCGGTGACCACTACGCCGAAGCGCTGATAGTCCTCCACTTCCTTGGCCCAGATGATCCCGTCCGCCCGGGTGGTGCGGGCCAGCGACAGATCGGCCTCGAACACGGTGTCGACAAAAATGATCAGCACCGGCTCGGTGACGTGGGGCCGGGCCAGGTTGACCGCGCCGGCGGTCCCGTCCTGCACCTTCTGCTCGATGAAACGGCAGGGCCAGCGATAGCGCGACCGGGCGTATTCCTCGACCTGCTGCTGGAGGTGGCCGGTGATGAAGATCAGCTCCGATACGTCCAGTCCGTCGAGTCGGTCCATCACCCAGTCCATGACCGGACGTCCCGCCACCTTGAGCAGGGGCTTCGGCACTAGGTGGGTGTGGGGCCGCAGCCGGGTCCCCTTCCCGGCCAGCGGGATGATCACCTGCATCCTCAGCTCCTCCCGTAGCGGTCGCTCAGACGGACCAGGTCGTCCAGCTCCGGCGTGGATGCCTCCAGCACATCGGTGTCCACCAGCGCCTCGAGCTGGTGAATCAGTCCGGCGGGGATATGCACCGACTGGCCGGCTCGGAGGGACCGCTCCTCCAGCGCGTCTGCCCGGGTTCCGGTTCGAAGCAGCAGCTCGCCCCGGAGCACGTGCATGGTCTCGTCTTTCTGCCGGTGGTACTGACAGCTCAGGATGTGGCCCGCGTTCACGTGGAGGATCTTGCCGGCGTAGCGATCGGTCCGGGCCCAGATCAGCTCATATCCCCACGGTTTCTCGACCCGGTAGGGGACGTCGCTCACTCACTCCTCCGTGGGATGGAACTCGTACGAAGGCGGCACGCTGATGCAGGCGCGAATGCAGGTTCCGCAGGCCACGCAGCCTTCGTGCTTGAGCACCGGATGTCCGGCGTCGTCCATCACGAGCGCGGCCTCTCCGACCGGACACGCGTCGGCGCAGGCGCGACACGGCTGGCCTCGAAACGTAACGCAGCGTTCCGGCAGAAACTCGAGCTCCCCCAGCCGGTACCCGATCCAGCCGTTGGCCGGGACGGTGAGCGCGTCGGTGGGACAGGCCCGGGCGCAAGGCATGTCGGGACATGCCAGACAGGGCGACCGGCCCAGGTCGAGATAGGGGGTGCCCGCGGCGAGGCCGCCGCTGGTGGGCACCACCTGGATGATCTTGGGAGGACAGGCGGAGACGCATTCACCGCAACGGGTACATGCGGCCAGAAACGCGACCTCCGGCAGGGCCCCCGGCGGGCGGAGCCAGCGCTGCTGCACCACCCGTTCCTCGGTGGCCTCCAGGGCCTTCTCCAGCCACTGGCCCACCGAATCGCGCAGGAAATCCCGCCGATCGCCCGGGCCATCGCGGAACAGGGGCAGTCGTGAGCCGCGGGTCAGCGGGCCTCGCTCTGCAGCCATGTGACGTAGCGCTGCACCAGCCCGGAGAAGATTCGGGGAATCCTGGGCTTGACCTCCGGACCCGCGTTCTCCGAGGGAGGAGAAGTATTGAAGTTGGCAATGATGCCGGTGCCGCTTTCAGGATGAAGCCAGAAGAAGGACCGGAACCCGGCCTGGCTTCCGGTGTGGCCGATGAGCCGGACCCCGCCCGGATACTCGGTGATGAAGAATCCGAGTCCCACCGAGCTCCGCTCCCCGCTCCCCGCTGCTGGCGGTCCGACCTGAAGCACGGGACGCCACATCTCCTCCAGGGTGGACCGCTGCAAGACCAGGCCGCCCCCACCCCCCAGCAGGAAGCGCAGGTATTTCGCCATATCGCCGAGCGGAGCATTCAACCCACCGTTGGAGGTGGTGATCCCGGTGTCGAAGTCGATGCCGTTCGTCTGGGTCTTCCCATCGATCACGTAATAGTTGTTGGCGCGATGAGCCCGAAGGTGATACGGGGTCACATCGTAGTAGCT
>DASWKS010000195.1:0-3638 GCA_036396495.1 Gemmatimonadales bacterium | reverse complement strand
TGACCCATGTATATCGGCCCCGACGTCGCCATGCCCATTGCCTCGGCCATCGCGGCCGTGGCGGGCGTGGCGATCATGTTCTGGCACAAGACGGTGGCCCTGGCCAAGGGCGTCGGTCGAGCCGTCGCGCGACTCTTCGGGAAGAAATGACCCGCGGCCGGGCGCCGCGGGTGCTGGTGATCGGCCTCGACGGGCTGGAACCGTCGATCGTGGATGCGATGTTCGCGGCCGGTGAGCTCCCCGCCCTGGCTCGATTGCGTGACCGAGGGGGATACACCCGGCTCGCGACCACCTTCCCGGCCCAGACTCCGGTCGCCTGGTCCAGCTTCGCCACCGGGACCAACCCCGGCGGGCATGGCATCTACGACTTCATCCGGCGGGACCCGGCCACATACCTCCCCGACCTGTCGCTCAACCGCTACCAGCAGAAGAATGCATTTACCCCTCCGAAGGCCGTGAACCTGCGCGGGGGGACCCCCTTCTGGGACCTGTTAGGCAGGGCCGGCGTGCCGTCGACGGTGCTACGTTGTCCCTGCACCTACCCCGGCGAAATCGAAAAGGGCCGGCTGCTCTCGGGACTGGGAGTACCCGATATCCGGGGCGGCCTGGGCACTCCGACCGTCTGGACCGCGGGCCCGGACCCGGTACAACGGGAGAGCGAGCGGGTGATCCCGGTTCGAGTCGAAGGCGGGGTAGTAAGGACCTTCCTCCCCGGTCCGAGACAGGAACAGGGAGAAGCGGCACTCCAGTTGACGATCAGAATCGAAGCCGGCGATGTGATCGTCGAGTGCGAGAACAGTCCGTCAGTCCGTCTGTCCGTCAGTCCGCCCGCTTGGTCCTCCTGGGTGAAAGTGAAGTTCAAACTGGGCCTGCTGCAGTCGGCCGCCGGCATGGTTCGGTACTTCGTCCCGTCGCTCCAGCCCTTCACGCTCTATGCGTCGCCGGTGAACTTCGCGCCCGACGCGCCGCTCTACCCCATCAGCGCGCCCTGGGACTATGCCGGCGAGCTGGAGGACGCGCTGGGGAGCTATTACACGACGGGGATGGTGGAGGACCACACCGGCCTCATGAACGGCCGGATCGACGAGTATGCCTTTCTGGCCCAGTGCGCTCTGGTGATGCACGAACGGGAAGCCATGCTGCAGCACGAGCTGGCGCGATTCAAGGCGGGATTTCTCTTCTGTCTGTTCGATACCCCCGACCGGCTGCAGCATATGTTCTGGCGCTTCGGCGAGCCGGACCATCCGGCCAACCGTCTGTCCTTCACCGGCGAGTTCACCGAGGTGATTCGGGATCATTATCGGGAATGCGACGCCGTCGTCGCACGCGCCCTGGAGGCCGTGGGAGACGACGCCCTGGTGATCGTCTTGAGCGACCACGGCTTCACCAGCTTTCAACGGGGAGTGCACTTGAACGGCTGGCTGCTCCGGAACGGCTTTCTGGCACTGGAGCCGGGGGTCGAGCCCGGTGAGGCGGCCGGCGGGATTCTCCAGCACATCGATTGGAGCCGCACCTCTGCCTACGCACTCGGCCTGGGCAGTATCTACCTGAATCGCCGGGGCCGCGAAGCGCAGGGGATCCTCGATGCCGGGGCGGCGGACCGCACCGCCGAGGATATCGTGGCGGGACTCACCGTTCTGATCGACGCCGAGCGAGGCAGCCGGGCGGTCGAGCGGGTGCTTCGCTCGGGCCAGCTCTATCGGGGACCGTTCGCCGACGAGGCGCCCGATCTGCTGGTTCTGACTCGGAAAGGCTATCGGGCGAGCTGGGCCACCGGGCTGGGCGGCATTCCGGCCACCGTCTTCGAGGACAACGTGAAGCGTTGGGGGGGAGACCACATCGTGGACCCCGGTGCCGTGCCCGGGGTGCTGCTCATGAGTCGGCCCTTTCAAACCGAGGGTGCCGCCATGACGGATCTGGCGACCACCATCCTGCACGCGCTCGGGGTGGCGCCCGGTGCGCCTATGGAAGGCCGCTCCCTGATCTAGCGGTCGGCCTCACTCGAGCAACGGTGCCAGATCCGGCAGCAGCAGGTTCACCAGCCGTACCGGCAGCCCGCTGGTGAACCGGAACTCGTTAGCGGCCGGCCCATCCACGTACGCGGTCGCCACACCGTAAAACCGATCGCCGAGATAGAAGACGAAGGTGGCGGTGCGGCTCAGAGTCCTCACGCCGGTCAGGCGGCCGCCCCGGGCGAAGAACTTGATCTGGTTCTCACCGGTACCGGTCTTCCCCCCGATCGCGACCTCGCTGCTGTCGGGCCGCCGCAGGGCGCCCCGAAGGGCGCCGGCCGTTCCGCTTTCCACCACATCCGCCAGAGCGGCCCGCGCGACCGCCGCCACCTCGGTCGACATCACTCGGGTGCCCGGCTGCAGCTCGCGCTCCAACAGGGTTTCGAAGGGCGTGCCTGGACCGAAGTGCAGCTTCTCGGTTCGGATCACGGGCCGGCGCACTCCGTCGCTCAGCAGAATCCCGACCAGCTCGGCCAGCGCCGCCGGCCGATCGCCCGAGCTGCCGATCGCCGTGCCTAACGATGGGACGATGTCCTCGTAGGGGTAGCCCAGCCGCCGCCACGAAAGGAGGATGGGCTTGAACGCCTCGCGCTCCCGCGAGACCCGGATGGCGCGGTCCTGGGCCCGGGTAACGGTGGGGCTGTCCCGGAACAGGAAGCCGTGGGCTTCCTGCCGCGACTGGAACGCGTGCTGCTGGATCTCCTGCAGGGTCGCCTGGGGACGCAGCCACAGCCAGGCAACTACCCACAACTCGAGCGGCGGCACCTGAGCCAGCTCCGCCCGCTCGGTGAGAATGAGACTGCGGGTGACGCTGCCGTAGAGCTGCTCCACCGCGCCGGGCTCGAAGGACCGGGGGAACTGCCGCTCGAGCGCCACCGCCAGGTCCGCGGCGCTCGCCCCCGGTGCTACCGCCAGGAACACCCGGGTAAAGCGTTCCGGCGAAGTACTTCCTCCACTCAGGCGGTCCAGCATGACCGCCGGACTCTTCCCGAAGTGCCGCCGGTAGAACCGCTCGATCAAAAGCCGGCCGTCGGTGTCGGCATACCGTTCCAGGAGGGCCTGGCGCTCCGGCAGGGTGGAGTCCGCCGCCATACTGGGGATGCTGCCGGGCAACCGGGCCTCGTGATACCGCACGATGTCCTGCATCAGCCGCACGAAGACCAGGTTGGAGGAATGGCGGAACCCTTCCACCAGGGTGGGGGCGGAATAGTCGAAGCGGCTATCGAAGTTTCGGAAGTTGTGGACCCCGCCACCGGTGAAAAACCTGGCCGGGCTGGCCGAGTAGCGGCGCTGCATCGCGGAATCGAGCGTCTCGCGCAGTGTGGCTCGCGGATGACGTGCCAGCAACCCACCGGCCCACTCGCTGATCGGGTCTCGTGGAAGGGGAACTCGGTTGGATGGGGGGAGCGCCGCCTGGAACACCAGCTGGCCGTACAGCCCGGCGACCAGCTCCAGATAGGTCACCAGGGTTCGAAGCTTCGCGGTCGAGCCCAGCTCGAGCCGAGCCCCCGAATTCAGGTCGAAGGGCTGGTCGAGATTGTCAACCTGGACCCGCACCGCGTTGCCCTGCGGGGTGACTTCATAGAGGACGAAACTGTAGGCGACCTTGGCCGGATCTCCTTCACC
>DASWKS010000194.1:0-3254 GCA_036396495.1 Gemmatimonadales bacterium | reverse complement strand
GAGGGCGTGGACGGGGTCGGCGCCCACACCAGCAACGTGAACGGCAACCTGATGCTTACCGTCCAGCAGTCGGCCACCCGCCGGATCGGCTGGGTGTCCACGGCCGGCACCGGGCTGTCCGACGACCGGCTCTACACCAATACCCACGACAATCCGGGCGGCGACAACGCCTGCGGCTTGGCGGGGATGGCGAACGGCAGCAGCGGCACGGCGGCGTTCGAATTCGAGCTCCTGGCCGGGAGCACCAACTCGAAGAAGATCATCCGCTATGGCAAGAGCTGCAGCGGCTCCGCAGTGTCCTCCGAGCGCGTCACGACCACGCGGTCGGCTGACGGCACCACCTGGACGATCACCGGGGCCTCCGGCGTGCACTGCGACAACGGGGCGAAGAACAAGATGGTGCAGGTGGGCACGGCTGGGCCGTTCAGCATGACGCTGGTGAAGTCCGACTGAGCGACCGCGCCTCGGACGCCGAAGCGACAACCACTGCGGGGGGCGATTTCCGCCCCCCCGGCCACACTACCACAAGGTGAGCCATGACCTTCAAGCCATCAACTGCGATCGCTGCCACGGTGATCCTCCTTTCCGCGTGCAGCGATGTGGTGCCCTCGGGACCGGAGCGGATCTCAGGCCCTGAAGCGCCGGCGATCAGCTCCTCGACCGGCACCTCAGCGACGTGTGTACCGATCCCATCGGGCCTCGTCAGTTGGTGGACCGGCGACACCGACGCGTCCGACGCCCGGGGGTCCAACCACGGGATTCTCAGGGACGGGGCCACCGCGGCCGCCGCCGGGCTGGTAGGGGGCGCGTTCGGACTCGATGGGGTGGATGACTTCGTGGAGGTCCCGCCCTCCACCAGCCTGGACATCACCGGCTCGATCACGGTGCTGGCATGGCTCAATGCCGCGTCCTTCGGATTCCACCCCAGTGTGATCGGCAAGGGGAACGTCGGCAACTACGCAGAGTCGTTCGCCTTGTTCGTCAACCCTGACGGGACCACCGGGTTCCTGGTCAATTCCATTGGGGTCCCGGCGGGTCGAGCGGTCCTGTTCGGGGGTCAGTTGAAAGCTGGCGACTGGCACCTCCTGGCAGGGACATACAGCGCCGCCGACAACCTCATCCGCCTCTATGTGGACGACCACCTGATTGCCGCTACCGGCCATAGCGGCGGCGTCCACGTGACGCCGGATCCAGTGCTTATCGGCAAGGCGGAGCGGAGCGGTACGGGGTTTCCGACCTCTTTCTTCCACGGTCTCGTGGATGAAGTACAGCTGTACGACCGCGCGCTGGATGCCGCAGAACTGCTAGCGGTTCACACCGCCGGTCCGAGCGGGTTTTGTCCCGATGCCCCACCTCCCCCGCCACCCCCGCCTCCACCGGTCGCTTCTGCGGGCGGCCCCTACGATGGGGTCGAGGGATCGGCCCTGTCGTTCGACGGCGCCGCATCAACCGATCCTGCCGAGCAGGGACTCAGCTTCGCCTGGGACTTCGGGGATGGGGTCAGCGGAGCCGGCGTCGCTCCTGCGCACGCCTACGGTGACAACGAGACGTACACCGTCAGCCTCACGGTGACCGACGTTTTGGGTCAGGTCTCCAGCAGCACCACCACAGCGACTATCGTGAATGCCGCCCCCACTCTGGGCCTGGTCGCCGCACCCGTGGACCCGCAGCCGGTGGGCTCCTCCGTCGGTGCTTCGGTGCCGTTCACCGATCCCGGTGCCCTGGACAGCCACACCGCGGCCTTCAACTGGGACGCGGAAGGCGTCGGCGCCACGTCGGCCGGCGCCGTGGTCGACGGCCTCGCGACGGGCAGTCATGTCTATACCGCCGCCGGGGTGTACACCGTCGGCGCCACGGTCACGGATGACGATGGGGGGGACGGCTCGGCACTGTTCCAGTACGTGGTCGTCTACGATCCAACGGCCGGGTTCGTCACCGGCGGCGGACACATCGCCTCCCCGGCGGGTTCCTACACCGCCGATCCCACCCTCACAGGGAAGGCGATCTTCGCCTTCGTCTCCCGCTACCAGACGGGCGCCTCGGTCCCGACCGGGAACACACAGTTCAAGTTCAAGGCGGGGTCGCTCGACTTCTCCAGCACCGAGTACGAGTGGCTGGTCGTGGCCGGTGCCCGGGCCCAGTTCAAGGGTTCCGGCATGGTCAACGGCCTAGGCCACTACCGGTTCCTGCTCACGGCGATGGACGGCGCCCTGCCCGGCGGCGGGGGCATGGACAAGTTCCGAATCAAGCTCTGGGACGAGGCGACCGGCACGGTGATCTACGACAACCAGCTGGGTGGGTCCGACACCGACGATCCCACGACCGCCATCCAGGGCGGCTCGATCGTGATCCACAAGTAGGGTTCGTCCACGCGGAACCAAGGGTGCCGTTGGGTGTGGCCCTCACAGTCGCCCTGGAGCGCCGTGTGCCGGAGGCCGGTCAAGCGCCGATTCCTCAGAAGCGTCACCGTCCGCGAACCCAGCGCTTGCACCGGGCGCACCTCCAGCTTTTCATGCTGGCGGAGCCACTCCTCGTAGCTCCACTCCTCTTGGAGACACCAGTACAGGTAACAACACAGCTTCCGGGTTAGGTCGTCTTCTTGATCGAGCTGCGCCGAGACGACCGCTTCGGCACCGCGTCCAGAATGGCGCGTAGTGCCCGGTTGACGTCCGCACCGGTAGGAAAGGCATCGGCGATATCCGGATCCAGGACCACCATCGTGGCCCCTTTGCCGAATCGCTTGGCATACTTGCCGCGCTCGCCGCCGCTGAAATCGTACTCGGCACGCATCTCCGCAACCTTACCGCGGCGCCCCGGGCTGGCCTTAGGAGTCTTCTTCATAGGTCCGTCGCTCGCGCCGCGCCGCCAGGCGGGCGCTGATGAGGCGAATCCGCTCGCCTCGTTCAAGGTGTACCACCACCAAGAGCCGCTGGACGGCGGAGCGCCCGATCGGGACGAATCGATCCTCCCCAGCGGAATGGTCCGGGTCCGGGATGGTGATCGAGTGCGGATCGGCGAACGCCGTCACGGCCTCCTCGAACGCGACCCCGTGCTCCGCAGGTTTGCCGCTGCTTTCTTGGGATCCCATTCGAACTCAATGTCCATCAGCAAAGGCACCCTCGGCCACACGGCACCGACCAGAGCGACCTAGAAGTTATGACTGGGCTGGCCTCTGGGGTTGCGTGGGTTAGCTCCTCCATGCCTCCCGGAGTTGCCAGAGCCACCGGCGACTTGCCCTACCGTCGCCCCATTTG
>DASWKS010000193.1:0-3434 GCA_036396495.1 Gemmatimonadales bacterium | reverse complement strand
GGTGCGGACACCACGGTCTGGCGCGTGCTGGGAGACGGCATGACGGTGTTCCGGATGACGCCGGCTGGTCCGCTCGAGACCTGGGGCGCCGACGTTGAGCCGGCTGCCCGGTCCCAACTGGCCGATTCCTTGCCCGCGCGGGCCGGAGCCGTGCTCTCCCCCAAGGCCTATTTCGCCTTGTTCTGGCCTCACGGTACGGCGGAAAACACGGTCGCCGCGTTCAATGTCGGCCGCGATACCGCCGGATCCACCGGAGTGATCTACGGGTTCCTGGTGCGGACATCCGCATTGCCCGCGCTGGTTGTCCCGGTGCTGACCCGCGCCCCGCTGCTCCCGCCGAGCCTGACCGGAGGAACTCGCCTCGACTCAGCGGTCGCCTACCGGATCCTCGGTCCCGACGGGTCGGCGCTGGTCGAATCCCTCGCGGCCCCGGGCAGCGGGTTCGTCGCCAGCCGAGTCCTCGATCCGATGTGGGGTGGCCTCCGGATCGAAGTCGCGCTGCGTCCGTCGCTCGCCTCGCAGCTCGTGATCGGCGGGGTACCGCGGTCCCGTCTGCCGCTGGTGCTGGCGCTGCTCGCCCTCACCACGTTGCTGGTGGTCACGGCCGCCATCCAGCTCCGCCGGGAACGCGAGCTGGCTCGGTTTCGGGAGGAGTTCGTGGCCGGCGCCTCGCACGAGCTCCGGACCCCCCTGGCACAGATCCGGCTCTTCACCGAGACCCTGCGGCTGGGCCGGGTGCGGAGCGAGGCCGAGCGGGACCGCTCGTTCGAAATCATCGACCAGGAGACCCGGCGCCTGAGTCACCTGGTGGAGAACCTGCTGTATGTGAGCCGGGCCGGGCGGGGCGTGTTGACGGTTTCGCCCCGGGTTCGCGATGTCGCCGCGGAGCTGCGTGATGCGGTGGAGGGATTCGGGCCGATCGCGTCGGCTCGGCGGGCCTCGGTTTCTCTCGATGCGCCCGAGCGGCTCGACGCCCGGGTGGATGGCGACGCCTTCCGGCAGATCGTGCTCAACCTGCTCGACAACGCGGTCAAGTATGGGCCCCAGGGCCAGACGGTCACCGTGCACCTCGCCCGCGCTGACGGCCGGATACGCCTAACGGTGGACGACCAGGGACCGGGCGTGCCGCTCCGGGAGCGGGGGCGGGTCTTCGAACGCTATGTCCGGCTCGAGCGGGACCGTGAGGCGAACACGGCGGGGACCGGCCTCGGACTCGCCCTGGTACAGGAATTGGCCCGGCTCCACGGCGGGCGGGCCTGGGCTGAAGCGGCGCCAGGAGGCGGAGCGCGGTTGGTGGTCGAGTGGCCCTGGTCCGTGGAGGCGTGAGATGGCCCGCGTGCTGGTGATCGAGGACAATCCGGATCTCGCCTATGGGCTGCGCAATAATCTGGAGATCGAAGGCCACCAGGTGACGGTCGCCGGTGACGGGCGGGAGGGACTGACCCTGGCGGTACAGGGCAACGTCGACCTGGTGATTCTCGATCTCATGATTCCCGGACTCGATGGATTCCGGGTCCTGCGGGCGCTGCGGGAGCGCGACCGGGAGACCCCGGTGCTGATCCTCACCGCCCGGGGAGAGGAAGCCGACAAGGTGCGAGGCCTCAAGCTCGGCGCCGACGACTACGTCACCAAGCCCTTCGGGATCCTGGAACTTCTGGCGCGGGTCGAGGCCCAACTCCGCCGGCGCGAGGCCGCCCGGGGGCCCCGCGAGGTGGTCACATTCGGCCCCATCGAGGTCGACCGCAACGCCCGGGTAGTCCGGCGTGACGGGCTGCCGGTAAGCCTGGCGCCGAAGGAGCTGGACCTGCTGTTCGCGCTGCTCGATGCCCGGGGAGCTGCGGTGAGCCGGGCGACGCTGATGGACCAGGTGTGGGGCTATCAGGCGGACGTGCTGAGCCGCACGGTGGACAGCCACGTGGCCGAGCTCAGGCGCAAGCTCGAGGGAGACCCCGGCCGACCCCGTCACATCTTCACGGTCCGGAAATTCGGATACCGGCTGGAACAGTGAGGAGCTCACTGAGGCACGCCGCATGTGGTTCTGCCCTTTGGAGATAGTCGCAATGGCCAGGCGATGATTTCGAGGTGACCTCCGGTTGATCCGGGTTCCTAATGTGGGTGCCGTCCCCAGCAGTTCACCCACGTTCTGACCCGGAGAGACCGATGCGCACCATGACACGACGCCAGGGGATCGGCGCAGCCGTTCTGACCGCTCTGACGCTGGCAGCGATCCTCGCCGCCGGCTGTGGCTCCAGTTCCGGCGGATTCACCGAGCCACCACCAGCCAGGGAAACCCCGGCCCAGAGGCCGGCGTAGGAGTTGCTCATGCACACCAGGTTGGGCAGCCTCCTCGCCGCCACGTTCCTCACGGTCGTGGCGGCACCGGCCCGTTCGCAGGTCCCCACCGATTCCGCCACCGTGGCAGGCCGAGTCGCGCGCTATCTCCAGCCGATGGCAGAGGCCGGCGCGTTGTCCGGGGTGGTGCTGCTGGCGCGAGGCGACACGGTGCTGTACCAGGGGGCTTTCGGCTGGGCCGATCGGCCCGGCGGCCGACGGATGACGGTGAATACGCCCAGCGCCGTGGCCTCGATCTCCAAGCCGCTGACCGGAATCATCGTCGCCGGACTGGTGGCGCAGGGCCGACTGTCGCTCGACGATCGGCTCAATCGCTGCTGACGGATTTTCCCTCGGCGGATCAGATCACGATCGACATGCTGATGAGTCATCGCGCCGGCGTCCGCCACCGGGTCACTCGAGCCGACCAGGAGACCGAGCCCCGGACCGCGGCCTCGATGGTCCCTTTGATTGCGGCGCATCGATTTCTTGCAAGTGGTTATCCGCAGATTACGCGGATTACACGGATAACAACAGCAAAAACAAACAGCACGAAAAGCAAACCGATGGGTTTGTTCTCCGCGTAATCCGCGTCATCTGCGGATAGCTGTTGCCGTGCCCCGGGGCTAGGTAAGGCCCGGCCGGGAGCGATCGCGAACCCGGTGATAGCCGTCGCCCACTAGAACGCGCCAATCCTGGCGAACGTCCGCCGCCAGGTCGTCGGAGAAGATCGCGGTTTCACAGGGCTCCCAGCGTGCCCTCCCTTGCGGCCGGACCGGGCCCGCCGGGAGATCCCGGCGAGCGCGACCGCAGTATCATACTGGCATGAAAATCGGATTGGTTGGATTTGCGGGCTCGGGGAAGACGACCGTCTTTAACACCATGACGGGGCTCCACGTCCCGGTCGGCTACGGCGGAGAGCTCCGGTTCGGTACCGTGCGGGTCCCGGACCCGCGCATCGACGCCCTGTCCCGGATCTTCTCGCCCAAGAAGACCACCTACGCCGAAATCAACTTCTGCGACATTCCCGGGGAGCACGGCGCGGACCACAAAGGGCTCTCGGTCAAGGCGCTGCAGCAGATCCGGGAGCAGGATGCGCTCTG
>DASWKS010000192.1:0-4670 GCA_036396495.1 Gemmatimonadales bacterium | reverse complement strand
GCTCCCTGCTCCCTGCTCCCTGCTCCCTGCTCCCTGCTCCCTGCTACCTGCTCCCTGCTACCTGCTCCCTGCTCCCTGCTACCTGCTCCCTGCTCCCTGCTCCCTGCTCCCTGCTCCCTGCTCAGACGAGGGGCTCAGGATGACGATGGCCACTGCTGCGAGGACGACCCCCGACGCGCCAAGCAGAACCGGTGTCAGCGGTTCTCCCGCCAGAGCCCAGCCCAGGATCAACGCGACCACCGGGTTCACGAAGGCGTAGGTGCTCACCACGGCAGGACGCACCACCCGGAGAAGCCAGGAATAGGCGCCGAAGCCCAGGGCCGTTCCGCACACGATCAGGAAGACCATCGCCCCGATCGTCTCCGCGCCGATCTGAGTCGGTGACCAGGCGGCGAGATCGCCTTTCAACACCGCCACGGCCAGCAGGAACACGCCCCCGCACAGCAATTGCCTGCCGGTGCGCGAGAGAGGGTCTTCCGATGTCCGACGCCTCCGGCTGAATTCGGTGCCGGCGGCCCAGGACACTGAGCTAAGCAGCAAAGCAGCAGTCCCCAGCGGGCTCCACTCTTCCAGTCCACCCTCGACCCGGATCAGGGCAAGAATAGCGACACCGGCGAGGCCCACCACGCACCCGACCATGGTGAGCCAGGAGGGCGCCCTGCGATCGATCAGCGCACCGAACAGCACAATCCAGAGCGGGATGGTGGCCAGAAAGACCGCCGAAGTGCCCGAGGGAATGAATCGGAGACCGTAGGCGAGCAACCCCTGACCGGTGAGGAAGAAGAGTCCGCCCGCGATCATCGAACCGGTCCAGTCGGCCCGGCTCGACCCGCCACCCTGCCAACGGGCCCACCCCAGCAGGATCGCGGCGCCGCCGAAGCAGCGAATGCACACGAGGATGGACGCCGGAATCTCCGCCACCGCAGATCGCATGGCGAGAAAAGTCGATCCCCAGATGAGGTAGATGACGAGGAACGCGAGCACGACAGGGAGACGGGAGGGAGCAGAGGGGAGGCGGGGTTCTCCCAGTGGTCGTCTCCCGCCTCCCGCCTCCCGACTCACCGTTCAGGGCTCACGGCCCGCTCCAGCCGGGCGAACGCGCTGTCGCCTTCGGCTTCCTTGAGGAGCTCACGGAGCCCGGCCAGCGCCCGGCTCACGTCGCTTTGCTGTCGCCGGTGCCAGGCCTCGAACCATGCCAGGTTGGTGCGGTAGATCAGCACGCCGATCAGCCGGGCGTTGTTGATGGGACGGTCGGCGAGGGGGCCGATTTCGAAAGTGCGTAGCTGCGCCGCGACCGGTCCAGCCAACTGGTCCCGGGCCCAACGACCCAGCGCCACCCGTCCCGAGTCGAGGGCGGCCGAATCGGGCCGAGCCTGATAGAACGAGTCCACCCGCGCCAGCAATTCCCGGTAGTACTCGGCCAGGACTTGCTCGTCCGACCAGCGCTCGGCGGCCCGGTGGGCTTGCAGGGTGTCGC
This sequence comes from Gemmatimonadales bacterium, assembly GCA_036396495.1. Taxonomy (GTDB): domain Bacteria; phylum Gemmatimonadota; class Gemmatimonadetes; order Gemmatimonadales; family GWC2-71-9; genus SZUA-320. The sequence continues at coordinate 3,193 of DASWKS010000192.1, read as the reverse complement.
CCCGCGAGCGGAAGAACGCCTCGGCCGATCGGTAGCCGGCGTACTGAGCGAAGCTTTCGTTGAAAGCGGCCGCGCCCTGGACCCAGAGGGTGTTGTGCGCCAGCTCGTGGAAGACGGTGACCGCCAGCTCGAGCGAGTCGCGGGACAAGGCGGTCGAGAGCAGCGGATCGTTGAACCAGCCGAGAGTAGAGAACGCGCCGGATGGCCGGAGATTGACGTCGAGACCACGCTGCTCCAACTGCGAGGCCGCCTTCTGGGCCATGCGCGGATCGAAGAACCCTTTGTACGGCACCCGCCCGACGATCGGGTACTTCCAGATATGAGGGCAGACACAGTCTTTGGGTGCGGCGGTGAGCACCAACAGCAACGTGTCCCGACCGACGTCGCTATAGCTGGTGTACGTGTCGCCCGCTTCCAGGCCCAGAGTATCGGCGTAGCCGCGCACTTCGCGTACCAGCGTCAGGAGGCCGCGGGTTGCGCCATCCGTGCGGGGGTCCTGGATGACGGCCTCGAGGGAGCGGCGCCGTTCCAGGATCCGGGCTTCCTCGGCGGCGGCACGGGTGAGATAGCGCACCTCGTCGCTGGCGAGCCAGGCGGTCCCATATCCGACGAAGAGTCCCAACGCCACGAAGAGAATGCCCATGCCGATCCGCCGCCTCATGGAGTCCAGCGTAAACCGAACAGATGCAGGGGTCGGGCGCCCCGCCGGTCGAGATAGGCGTAGTCGAGCGCCCCCCGGCCCAGCACCAGACTGCCACCGAAGGTGGCGTTGCTGAACACGCCGCCGTCGCGGTGGCCGCCGGATCCGGCCCGCGCCACGATCCCGATGCCGTAGACCACCGCTCCGCCCTCCAGACCGACGTGGGTGGCGCCCTCGCCGTCGGTCCAACTGCGCTCAATCGCGGCCAGCAGGCGCCAGTTGGAGTAGGTGTCGACCAGATTCATGTTGAAGCCGATCGCCACTCGGGTGGGGAGATCCAGCTGCTCACCGGTGACCGGCCATTCGCCCAGATTGCGGGCCGTGACTGCGAGCGCCATGATGTCGAAGAAGGCCAGGGTGAGCGCGGTGGAGGCGGTCAGGGTGCGGCGAATGGCGCCGGCGCTGTCCTCGATCGAGTAGTAGGTGGCGCCGGCGCCCAGGGCCACGCCCATGACGCGCAGGGTGAGTGCGGCCGCGCTTTCGACATTGTCATACAACGCCTGGCCGTCGTCGAACCGCAGATAGCGAACCCCACCTCCGAGATTGAGCCGTCCGATCCGCATCGCGGCCGAGCCGGCGAGATAGGTGGAGCTATCGAGCCGGGAAGCGACCCCCTCCAGACTCAGCACCCGGATCGGACCCAGCCCCGCCGGATTGGTGAACACGGAACCCGCGTAGCCGATGAGGGACACACTGGTCCCGCCCATGCCGGCGCTTCGCACCGCCGGAGGCAGGCCCTCGAGCTCTGGAGTCGCAGCGGTCTGGCCGGGGAGAGGAGCCGTGACCACCAACACCATCACCATCACCACGGCCCCGGTCACCACACGAGCACGTCGAGCAGGGAGAAGGGAGCAGGAAGCAGGAAGCAGGGAACAGGAAGCCGGAATTGAGAAATCTCCCGATGAGACCGGGTGCGTGGTCACCGCTGCAATCCGAGGAGGGGCCGCCTGCTTCCTGCTCCCTGCTCCTGCTCCCTGCTTCCCACTCCCTGCTTCCTGCTCCCTGCTCCCTGCTTCCTGCTCCTGCTTCCTGCTCCCTGCTCCCTGCTTCCTGCTCCCTGCTTCCTGCTCCCTGCTTCCTGCTCCCTGCTTCCTGCTCCCTGCTCCCTGCTTCCTGCTCCCTGCTTCTTGTTACCGGATTCGCACGATCCCCACCCGCGGTTCCAGAGTGGCATCCAGCACCGGCCCACCCGGGGTCCGCGAGATCAGAATGTCCAGCGCGCCCGAACCGGCGGCCTGGGTGGCCCGGAAATGCCGCCCGCTCCCACCCCTGAGGGTCCCGGTCCGCTGGAAGGAGGACGACCCGGTGGTGTTGACCGGAGAGAACGGAAACGCCTGGGCGAACGGGCTGGTGGGAGTGCAGCAGTTGGCTTCGAACACCGCCCGCAATCCCCAGGCACTGAAGGTCAGGCGTTCGCTCTGGGGGGTGAAGCCGGGAAGATCGTCGAGATAGATCGCCAGCATCCACTCCGGTATCAGGGTCGAGAACGCCACGCCCGTGACGGCCGCGACGTTAGTGGCGCCCATCCGGTTGGTCTGCACCAGGGCGCGGGTCACATTGGTGCCGTCGGCGTCGGTGCCGAACTGATCGGTGAGCCAGCTGGTGAAGAGCCAGACGGCGCCCCGTTCCTCCAGCGTCCCGGTCGAATTGTCGGGGCCCACCATGAAATGGGCCTCGGTGTTCTCCATGAAATCATAGGCGTTGAGCAGATCGCCCGACACGTACTGGCTGCGGCAGCTGGGCGACCCCACGCAATCCTCGTTCGGGATCAACCGCCCGCCCAGCTCCTCGGCGAAGTGACTGAGGCCCTCGTTGAGCCAGGTCTCCTCCACGTTGCCGCCTCGCACCAGCACGTGCTGGTTGAAGCTGATCATGTGCTGGAACTCGTGGATCAGCGTGGGCTTGAGGCGCACCAGGGTCTGGGCCCGGGTGGCCGCAGTGCAGGTCGCAGTGGCCGGAACGGGAACCATGGCGTAGAACACCTCCCCATGGTTGGAACCGGTGATGTTGAGCAGGTCGCCGCCGAAGAAATACCCCAGAATCCGACCCTGGCTGCAATCGGGTGTCAACGCGTTCACGGCATCGGTGAGCAGGACGATGACGACTCCGTTGTTATCGAGGTCCGACTCGGCGCCGAAGGCATTGTTATCGATCGGATAATGGTACAGGTCGAACAGGCGTTTCAGATCGTCCAGGTCGGCCTGGGTCAACGAGTCCGCCGTCGGCACGGTGCTATCCATGTACACCGCGACCTTGGTCCCGACCGATCGGGCGACCGCCGTCACGGTGTCGAAGGTGTTGCAGTCGGTGTTCTTGCAAACGGCGAACTTCCGCTCCGACCCGACCTCCGGTGGTGGAGTCGCGGGCGGCGGAGAACGCGGAATCGAGGGCCGGTGGCCGGGATCTGCCGCCAGCTGCCGCTCCCGATCCCGCAGGACCCGGTGAAATCGCTCCACCACCCCCGGACCGCGGTCCTGGACCATCGCCGAAGCC
>DASWKS010000191.1:0-7486 GCA_036396495.1 Gemmatimonadales bacterium | reverse complement strand
TCTGCATTCACTCCCCCCTCACACCTCCCCACCTCACCCCTCAGTTACGAGCCATTTGTCTCTGACGCGCAAGGGCCCGCAACCGGGCGAATTCGGCGCGCGAGTTGGGCGTGAGTCTCAGGCGGGAGAACCCCATCTGACCGGTGAAGGTGAGTACGGCGCGGTATTCGTTGTAGGCCCACTGCACGATCCGGGTGTCGTTGCCGGGCGGTGACTCCAGCTCCTGGTCGGGCGGCCCCAGCGTCACGAAGACCTCACCCCGATCGCTCCGCCATCCCTGCCCCGAGCCTTCCTCGCGGAACCGCTCGTTGGCGATGGCCACCCGCGTGAAGTATTGGTCCAGGGCCTCGTTCTCGGGCGTATTGGGATTGGGATCGGTATCCACCCAGAAGCGGCGCCACAGCATGGCTCGTTCGCCCGGCTGAGCCTTGCGGAGCGCGTCCAACCGGTCCTCGTAGCCGTAGAACCGCAACAGATCGAGCAGGTTGTCGTAGTTGGTGAGCACCCAGGTGCGGGAGAACGAGACCAGCGCCGTGGTGGTCTTCTCGTCCTCCCCTGCCCCGACCGATACGGTGAGGCGGCCCAGCGACGGCGTTTCGGGCGACAACTGCACCACCCTCGCTTCCACCGCCTTGCCGCCCTCGAACTCGAGGTCGCGCTGCAGCAGCACCTTCTCCTGTTCGTCGCGCATCGCGAACGGGACCTGGGTGGGCCCGGTGAGTCCGTAGGCCTCCACCAGAACCGTGAGCGAATCGCCCCCGTGCGCGACCGTGCCGCGCGGGTTGAGAACGACGTCGGGCTCGGTCCAGAGATCGGGCCGGGGCCTGGCGCGATACACCACGATCGGCGCCCCAACCGTTCCCGCGGTGAGCGCGGGCACCGTCACCGGGGACTCGGCCCGGCTGAAGAGGCCCGCGCTGGGATCGCGCACCACCACCGACGCGGTGTATTGACCCGGCGGCAGGAGAAACGCCTGCTGGAAGACCACGGTCTCATCGGCCCGCTGGGTCTCCTGGAAGGTGCCGACGGTGACGGCTTCCTCCCGGGTGTAGCGCAGCGGCAGCTGATCGGGGCGGGCGAACCCGACTTCCACCCGATACCGGGCCGCGAAATCCCGTCCCGACCGCTGGAAGCTCAAGGTGCGGTTGTCGAGCGACAGTCCCAGCAGAACGATGGTGGAATCACCCCGACCGGCGAAGTAGGCCAGGTTGCCCACGAACGGCAGCGGGCTGCCGCCGGTGAGGCGCCCCATCCGCTGATAGAGGGCGGAAAGGTTGAACAAGTCGTTGAGGGTCTGCTCGGCTGACGTGGGAGCGGGCCGGGTGCCCGGCTCGGCCTGCCTTCCTCCGCCACACGCGAGAAGAAGGAGCACGACTGCGGGCTGCAGAATGCAGAGTACGGAATGCCGAGGGGCCCGTCCCGGCCACCGTATCAGTTTCCTCTTGAAATCTGCGGTCTGCATTCTGCACTCTGCGTTCGCTAAGGTGTGAGGGAGACGCCCGAACCGGGGCATGCGAGCACCATTAACCTGCTTGCCGCTCATCCGGACGACGGGTAGTTTCCCGGCACCCTCCATGAGCCAAGATAAACTCATCGGACGTACCATAGGCGGTTACCGACTTCTCCAACATGTAGGGGAGGGCGGCACTGCGTTGGTCTTCCGGGCAGAACACCCTGAGCGGGGCAAGGCCGCCGTGAAGATTCTGCGCGGCCGGCAGGCTCAGGACCCGGTGGCTGTGAAGCGCTTCCTCAGGGAAGGGGAGTTCGGGGTTCGCGCCGGGGCGCACCCGAACATCATCCGGACTCTCGATTTCGGTGAAGAAGAAGGGCTGTATTACCTGGCGCTGGAGTGGGCGGAAGGCGAGCCGCTGGCCAATTTCCTGGCCGCGTCGGGCCGGTTGGCGCCACCGCTGGCGGGCCGGATCATCCGGCAGCTCGGGAACGCGCTGGAGGTGGCGCACCGGGCCGGGATCATCCACCGCGACCTCAAGCCTGCCAATATCATGTACGACCCCGCCAGCCAGACGGCCCGGCTGCTGGACTTCGGGATTGCCAGGAGTTCCGAGGATAATCCAGAACAGCGCCTGACCCGGGCCGGCTTCTTTGTGGGAACCCTGCAGTACGTCGCTCCGGAAGCCCTGAGCGGTGAACTGGTGGGAGAGCAGGCGGACGTCTACAGCCTGGCCACCATCGCCTATCACTTGCTCACCAACAAACTCCCATATGTGGGTCGCACACCAAGGGAGTTGTTTCAGCAACTACTAACACAGCCACCTATCCCGCTGAGCCAGGCCGTGGATGGGGTCCAATTCAACCCGGTCCTGGAAGCCGTGGTCATGAAGGGGCTGGAGCGGGAGCTCGGCAAGCGGTGGAAGACCATCACCGAATTCGCCAGCGCCTTCGAAGCCGCCGCCACGGCACTCGATGACGACAAGAAGGCCGGATTCCTGTCGCGGCTCTTCGGCCGCGGGACGTGAGCTCGCTCGACGCCCTGATTCGGCTGCTCCGGGCCCGGTCGGTTCGCACCGGCAACTTTGTCCTCGCATCCGGGCGGCAGTCCTCCTACTACATCGATGCTCGGCTCACCACCATGTCCGCCGAGGGGATTCACCTGATCGGCCAGGCTGGTCTGGCGGCGATCCGCCAAGCGGGGTGGGAGCCGGCCGCGGTGGGCGGTCTCACCATGGGGGCGGATCCGGTGGCGTACGCGATCGCTGCCGCCAGCCGGGAATCGCCCCCGATCATCGACGCCTTCAGTGTCCGGAAGGACCCGAAGGCGCATGGCACCAAACGACGGGTGGAGGGCAATTTCGGCCGCGGACTCTCGGTAGTGGTGACGGAAGATGTCATCACCACCGGCGGGTCCGCGCTCCAGGCCATCGAGGCGATCCGGGAAGAAGGAGGGGTGGTGCTGGGTGTCCTGGCAGTCGTGGATCGCGAGGAAGGCGGCTCTGCGGCGATTGAGGAGGTAGGCGTGAGCGTGGTCTCTCTTACTACTACTTCTTCGTTAGGTCTGAGGTTGGAGTGAATGCAGAGTGCCGAATACCCAATGCCCATTGCAGAGGGGTTCGGCCCCTCTACCCTACCTCTGCTATGGGCATTGGGCATTACGCACTCTCCAGTTCATTCCCTCCTCCCACCCCTCACCTCACCCCTTGGATCAGGGATCGCATCGCGCCGGGGACCTGCTGGCGCCGCGGTGAGCGGTCGAAAGCCAGCCCAAACCCGGGCATAGGGATCGATCATCACCGAGAGAAACCGTTCCAGCGCGACCGGGAACGGGAATCGCCGCCGGAATTCGGAGCAGGTGATCCCCAGCAGCGACCGCACATGACGGCTGAAACTCTGGGGTGATGAGCACTCCAGCCGGTAGGCGACGTCTGCTATGGAAAGACCGGTGCTCTCGAGCATCTGGGCGGCGTAGAGGAGCCGCACCGCCGCCAGGTAGCGTTTGACCGAGGGCAGGCCGGCCCGGCCAAAGCGCGACATCAGGGTACTGGGCTGCACCTCGAGAACGCGGGCCACGCCTCTGACGGTCGGGGTGTGGGGTGCCAGCCGGATCATCACTTCCAGGAACAGCCGAGTGTCGGGGGGGACCTGGGGCAGACGTTCCAGGAGCGGACCCAGGATCCGGGCGGCGGGACGCGAGGCCGGCTCCAGCAGCAGCTGGCGCAATCGCGCCCACCCCGCCGGGGCGGTCACGTCAATCACGTCGCGGACCCCCGAGGCTCCCAGTCGCAACAGAACCTCGGACGCGGTGGGGTCGGGTCGGCTGACCAGCGCGACCGTGGGCAGGCCGGGGAAGGACGTCAGCATCTGGCGGATGGAATCGGTTTCGGCGGGCTCGCAGCGATGGACCGACAGGAGCAGCGCGTCGACACTGCGCTCCCGGACCGCTCGAACGGCATCCGGCACGGAGTCCCGGTGCACGATCGTGAAACATCCGTTGCCGGCGGCCTCTACCTTAGGGCGCTCGGCCGGCAGGAGCACGGCGGCCACGGTAGGTTGAGAGCGGGAAATGCGGGTCGTCAATGGGGCCCCACGGGCGATTACGAGGGGCAAGGTAGGGCAGGGCAATGAAACGGCTCTCAACCGAGCGGGGTTGCAACCCTTCGAGAACGTTGTTCGTCTTGTAACATTACCAAACCAAACAGGGAGCGGGGAGAAGGGAGCAGGGAGCAGGAAAAAGGGAGCAGGAAGCAGGGAGCAGGCAGCAGGGCAGGCGTCCGGCTCTCAGTTGGTCTCTATCTCACTCCCGGCTCCCGGCTACCAGCTCCCTGCTCCCTGCTCCCTACCTCAGGAGACAGAGTAGACGTGTTTCCGACCTCGGCTGACCTTACCGCGACACTCAGTGCGGCGCTCGGCGCCCAGTACCGGCTGGACCGGGAGCTGGGGCGAGGCGGCATGGGGGTGGTGTTCCTGGCGCGGGACGTCACGCTCGACCGCCTGGTGGCGGTGAAGGTCATCAATCCCGAACTGGCTGTGAACCGCACGCTGGCCGACCGTTTCCTCGCCGAAGCCCGCCTCATCGCCCGTCTGCGGCATCACAACGTGGTTTCGGTGTACTCGGCGGGCACCGCCGATGGATTGCTCTACTACGTGATGGATCACGTCCCGGGGGAGAGTCTGCGGGACCGGCTGCAGCGCGAAGGCAGGTTGGACCTGGCGACCGCGGCAACCCTGGTGGCCGATATCGCGGCCGCGCTGGACGCGGCCGCGCGGGCCGGCGTAGTGCACCGTGACGTCAAACCGGAAAACATCCTGATCGAGCGCACCGGCTCGGGCGCGCGGGCGTTGCTGGCCGATTTCGGCATTGCGCACGTCATGTGGGAAGAGGCCCAAACCACCGGCCCGGGTGTGGCGATGGGCACCCCGGCCTACATGAGTCCGGAGCAGGCCGCCGGGGAGACGGTGGACGCCCGGAGCGACATCTACTCGCTGGGCGTGGTCGCGTGGGAAATGCTGGTGGGCCGGCCACCGTTCGAGGGTCCCAAGCGCACCGTCATCTCGCGCCAGATCGTCGACCGGCCCCCCAGCCTGGAAAAGGCCCGGCCCGAGGTACCGGCTCACCTGGCCGACGCCATTCATCGCGCGCTCGAGAAGGTGCCCGACGCGCGCTGGCAAACCGGCGAGGCGTTCCGGGCGGCGGCATTGGGGCTGGACGCGCCGGCCGCGGTACGGCGATCGCGGCGTTGGGGATGGCGAACCGGCGGGGCGGTGACGGTGGCGGCGGTGGCGCTGATCTCGTTGATCTGGGCGCTGACCCGACCAGGCCGGCCCGGCTCCGGAATCGATCCGCGCCACTCCTACCTGGTCGTGCCGTTCGCCAACCTGCGGGCCGACAGCACCATCGGATGGCTGGCAAACGGCAGCGTGAGCATGCTCGATCTGGCGCTGTCGCAGTGGCGCGAGCTCAGGGTGGTCAGCAACGAGCGGGTGCACGATCTGCTGGGGCGGGTCGGGGTGACCGAAGGCGCCGTGGTGGGGCTCGATCGGGCGCGACAGCTGGCTCGCGAAGCCGGGGTCTGGACCGTGGTGCTGGGCGAGTTCGAACGGACCCGCGACTCGCTCCATCTGGTGGCGCGGGCCTTCGACGTGTCCACCGGCGCCAGGCTGGAAGTGGCCGAGGTGCGGGGCCATCTGGGAGATGACGTGCGGCCGTTGTTCGACGAGCTAGCCGCCAAGCTGCTCGACCTGTCCGGTGCGCCCGCAGCGGCCCGGACCGATCTCGCGAGCGTCACCAGCACGTCGCTGGAGGCCTACCGCAGCTACCTGACCGGGCTGGAGCAGCTCAATCGCTGGAATCTGGTGGAAGCGGAGCAGGCCTTTCGCGAAGCGGTGACCATCGACAGCAGCTTCGGTCTGGCCTACTTCCGTCTGGCCCAGACCCGGGGCTGGATCAGCAACGCCGAGGATTCGTTGACCCGGCGCTACCTGTCCGAAGCGACCCGCCACGGCGACCATCTGCCGAGCCGGGAGCGGACCCGGATCGCGGCCTACCGCGGCATGATCGAGTACGACTATCACCGGGCCCAGGCGCTGTACGGGGAGCTGGTGGCGGGCGATTCCACCGATGCAGACGCCTGGTACGGCCTGGGGGATTCCTGGTTCCACGACGTGACCCACCCCGACCGGGCGGAGGCGATGACCAACTCGCTCCGCGCCTTTCGCCAGGCGGTGAGGCTGGACCCCCACTTCGTGCTGGCGTATGAGCACATGCAGGCGATGCTCACGCAATCGGCCCGGAGCGACCCCTCGTTCGTGCTGCTGGCGGGCGATCGTTTCGCCGCAACCCACACCAAAGCCAACAGCGCGGCCCTGGCGCCCGTCACAGTGAACGAGGCGGTGGCGCGGGCCCGGCGCGATGCGGTGGCGCTGGCCCGGAACTGGACCGAGTTCCAGCCCCAGACCATCCGGGCTCACCGGGCGTTGATGGAGGCCTATCTCGCCGCCGGCGACACCCCCGGGGCACTGGCGGCCATCGACCGGATCCGATCGCTGCCCGAGCCCAGTGCGCGCAGTCTGGCGGCTTTTCTGGAGGCGCGGGTGCGCCTGATGTCGGGCGACGGACGCACCGCCGCGAGCGTGCTGCGCCAGGCCCTCCCCGACGTCGACCCGGTGGTACTGCGGGGGAACAACCTGGGCCAGGAAGTGATCTTCGACATCCTGTCCGGAGCCAACACCTTCGCGTTCGTGGGGGACATCGAGGGCGCGTTGGCGGTGATCCGGCTGGCGGAACAGCTGCGACGCATGATCCTCCCGCCGGGAGCGGTCGTGGACGCGTATGGCGATGACCGGGTGTGGGCCGCGGGCCGGATGGCCGCGCTGCACGCGGCGGTGGGCAGTCCCCCCTACGAGTTGCGGGAGCTCTGGCGCCGGGTCTCCACCGTGGCGCGTTCCGCGACCGCGGCGGAACGTCCGGTTCTGGCGTGGGCCGGCGCGGCCGCCGCGCAAGGACTGCTGATCGGGCCCGCGGCCGACGCCGCCGCAGTGGCGGAGCTGCAGCAGCTGACCGGGGTGGCGCCCCGGCCCGAATTCACCGCCCTCGCGGCACTCAGCCGGGGCGACTCGAGTGAGGCGCGCCAGGCCCTGGCCGCACGCCCGGCCAATCCCTGGCGGGGGGAATCGATGAAGGGGATGCCGGACCTCAACCAGGGTGCGGCGTTCGCGATGGGAGATTCGCGGCCGGTGGCAGCGGAGGCGCTGTTCCAGCTGGGGAATTATCGGGAGACGGTGCAGCTACTGGAGTCGTTCCAGCCGGAACGGCTCGCCACCCGCGGCTTCGACGCCCGCTGGGGACTGCTGGCGCGGATCCGGCTGCTGCGCGGTCTGGCGTACGAGAAGCTGGGCCAGTCCGACTCGGCGACCCGGGAGTTCGATCAGGTGGTGGCGCAGTGGGACGCGGCCGATGAGCGATTGGCGCCGGTGGTTCGGGAGGCTCGCGCTGGATTGGCGAGGGTTCGCGGCGCAAAGGGATGAGGGGGGA
>DASWKS010000190.1:0-6612 GCA_036396495.1 Gemmatimonadales bacterium | reverse complement strand
ATCACGGGCAAGAGCGGCTACGCGTACCGCCGCCACGCAGGCTTCTGCCTCGAGACCCAGCACTACCCCGACTCGCCCAACCAACCGCGCTTCCCAGCGACGATTCTCAGACCCGGCGAGCGGTACCGGTCGCGAACCATGTTTGGGTTCGGCCCGAGCTAGTGCTGTTCCAACTTGTTTCCCCAAGAGCGCGTGCGCCCGCACGTTACTCCTGGTAGGCCGCATAGCCAGGATCCAGGACGTTTGTGTTGGCGCGGATGAAGCGAATCAGACGGATGCTTCGGACAACGATCCCGTTATTCGTCATCTCCGTGAGACGTACCCGGAGATGACCACCCGGATGGGTTTCAAGGCCTGCTTCAATCCAACGTATGGAAGGAGGTTTCCCAGGCGGCGAGCCTGGGTCTGCAAGTGGCATTATGGCATGAACCAGGGACCGGCTGTCCTGATGATCGAGAACTTCCGTTCGGGACTGCCCTGGCACCTGATGAGACGATGTTCCTACCTCGTTACGGGACTACAACGGGCTGGATTCAAGGGGTTGTGGAAAGGGTGATGGACTCCACCTCTACTCCGTAGCTGCCCGCCGGGACCGTGACCCCTTGCTCTCGCCGCAGGGACAGCTGAAGTCGCTCCAGCCGGTGGAGCTGCGGACGATCTCGGCTGCCACCCCGGCCGGCCGCGGGGCCCACCCAGTAGCTCCACGCGCCGGGGAATCCCTGGGGCAGCAGCACACCGCGGCCGACAGTGAAGGCCGCCAGCGGCAGTGACCGCTCGCTCCAGGTGCTGTCCAGCGGAACTGCCGCGCTCCAACTGGTGCCGTCGTCCTCCATCAGCGTGACGTGCAGGAGCTGACGCGGCCCGAGACCGCGCAGCCGCACCCGCAACGCTTGCGCCGCCGAGACCGTCTCCCGCCGAGAGCGGATCCGGTCCGCGATGACGAGCGACGCGGTGTAGTCAGGAGGACTCCAGCCGCTCGAGTCCACCGGGAGCTCCAGGTGGAAGATCGGCTGGCCGGTGACCTCGGAAACCCCCAGGCGGAAGAGTCCGCGGCGTCCTGCGTCGCCAATCCTGGTGAAAGCCAGCCGAGCGGCGTCGGTGCGCGGAGCGAAGAGCACCAGCGGCGTCCGGGGCCCCACCACATCCAGCTTCCAGGCCTCCTTGCCGTACCAGTCCCAGTCCCAGGGCTTTCGCGGAATGGCGCCGGGAAAGGTCAACCCGGAGCCTCCCCGGAACACCGTGATCACGTATTCACTGGGCCCTTCCCGAAGCGCCCCTGCTGGAACGGTGGCAGCGTACTCATAGCCGCCGGCCGGGCCCATCCAGAAGCGCTGGAACCAGCCTCCGGCATTGGGCCGCACGAAGAGAAGGACCGAATCGGAGGGCGTCCAGTCGACCACCCGGGCCCGTAGCTCGCCCTCTCGCCCTGCCAGTAATTCGGGGCCGGACAGCGACTGCACCGAGAGCGGCAGGGAATCGGGTGGAGGTGGGTGGTATTCGGTGAACTTGACAGCACCGATCGTAGCCGGCAGGGTGGCAACGTCGACCGGCCCGGCGGCGCTGAGAATGTAAACGCCGGGCGTAACCGTGAACCGGCCTTCGGTGGCCGCCTGGCTCCGCGGGTTACCCACCGCTACCGGCTGCACAGTGAAGGAGGCGCCGAGGTCGGGCAGTGTGACCGTCATGGGCCAGGCCCGGCTGATCGCGCGGGTCACGATCTTGCCGGGGCTGGGCGGCTCGAACGGGTCACGGACCGGCACGGCGTCGGGATAGACCTCGAGGCGCCAGAGTCCCGGTCGCACCTTGTCCAGGAAGTAGACGCCCTTCCCCTCATAGCTCACCGTAGGAGATGATCCGTACCCCGCGATGCGCCGCAGCGCGGCCGGATCCTTCGGCGTGGAGCGAGTCGATCCCGCGTACAGGAACGCGTCGGTCGAGACCAGCTCGCCCAGATCTTCGTCGTAGGAAACGCGAAAGTCGCCGAAGCGCGTGTTCTCGGGATACGAACCGTATGAGCGCATTCGGGGCAAACGGTGCATGGCCTCACCCGCGATGATGGCGCTTACGGCCTTGCGCGGGGTGTAGGCCAGGCTCAAGTAGTGGGTCTGCCAGCCCAGGTTGCGCGACGCGGTCCGCTGCATGTCGTACGCGAACATGAGGGCCACCTGCCCTCCCACGGCGCGAATGGTCCGCGCCATGGCGGGATACATCGTGCCGTTGCGCAGATCGGGGCTGTCGAACTCGTAGACGATGCGCGGCAGGCGAGCCAATTCCGGGCGCAGCATGTCGGGGAAGATGTCGGTGGTGCGGAGGTAGTTGCCCTCGAGCTCGCGGCCGCTGTTGAGGCCGGTAGGATACCAGCCGAAGGTGATGCCCTGCGCCCTTGAGCGCCGGATCGCCTCGCCGATGCGGAAATCCTGGCTCACGTTGTAGAAGACGAGCTTGGTGCACCCGGTGCTGCGGACCGCGTCGGTCAGGGCATTGATGTAACGGATCGAGCCCGGAAGATCCTCGGGGTGATGCCACGGTTCGTTCACCAGCTCGATGAAGAGAATCGCCGGCTCGTCCTTGAGGGCGACACCGGTGTAGGGATTCACGTGATTCAGGATCTGGCGCAGGTAATTCACCTGGGCCGCGATGGCCGCCGAGTCGGTGCCCATGCGCCCCTTGCCGAAGACGCGGCCGAAGCCCGCTGTCGCCTTGTCCCGTTCCAGCGCGTCGGGCCAGTTGGAGCTGTAGAGCTGGATCGGGCTGAACAGCATGTAAATGCCGCGCTCGCGCGCCTTGGCGATCAGATAATCCTGCAGGTCCAGGTGGTCGTTGGCGACCAGATTGCCGGCGCTGTCGGAGGCCTCCCAGTCGCCCCAGAAAGTGAGCCGCATGCCGTCCCAGCCCATCCGGGCGAACTGGGCCATGTCTTCATCGATCATCTTCTTGCGATCGCCATGGACATAACCGGCCGCGCGATAGTCGGAGGCGGTCGGAAGCACGTAGTTCGCGCCAAAAAGGGTGACCTCCTGGCGGTTGTCTCGCCAGCGCACCACGCCCGCCTTGTCGAGGTAGACGGCGCGGCTGGCTGCCTGGCCCTGCACAGTCGCCGTGACAATGGCCGCCAATGAGATGCTCAAGAGCCAGCGCCTGGAGCTTGGGGTCGTTCGGATTGGACGATCAGTCAGCATGGCGCCCTGGGTGAGACGAGTCCGATGGGAATCAACGAAATGCCTGATCCGCTTCGCGATGGATGCTACGTGCAACCTGGTCACTTGGCCATCCTGCGGTACGGAATCCAACGAAATTGCCCCCGGCGCGGCCCAATATCCGTACCCGACAGATCCAGCGGTGAAGTGGCGCCTAAGGTCAAGATCCCCAAGAGACTTCCTGCCGCGCCAGCCCGAGCTGGAGATCGGGATCCTCTACCACATCATCAGCCGACAAGCGACATCCATCCTCCAGCCTGTCCAATCGTTGTGCGCGAGGGCCCGAACGCCGGCCGGCCATCGCAACAAGAGCACGCCTCCCCCGGACTATACCCGCGAAGCCGTTCCGGGCGCCTCCTGATATGTTGCAAGCAGAGATCTACAGGGGGCGCAGGTGAAGCCACGCATCTCGTTACTGACCCTGGGAGTCGATGATCTCGACCGGGTGCTCGCCTTCTATCGCGACGGGCTTGGTCTGCCGACCAGGGGAATCGTCGGCCGGGAGTTCGAGCATGGAGCGGTGGCCTTCTTCCAGCTGCAGGAGGGCCTCCAGCTGGCGGTCTGGCCCCGCACCAGCATGGCGGCCGATACGGGGCTGGAGCTGGCCCGGCCCGGGCCGCCCCAGTTCACCATTGGGCACAACGTGAACGGCAGGGCCGAGCTCGACGAGTTGATGACCCAGGCGGAAAGGACCGGCGCTACCATTGTGAAGCCAGCCGAGACCACTTTCTGGGGCGGCTACGCCGCCTATTTTCAGGATCCCGACCGGCACGTCTGGGAAGTGGCCTGGAATCCCAAGCTGTCGATCCCGGAGTGACCGCGTGACTCCCTGTTGCTCCTCTTCGCACTGTGCGGCGGCGCACTACTTCGACGAAACCCGAGCCAGCCAGGAGCTGGCCGCCTATCATCGCGCCGGATCGGGCAAGACCACGCGACGGCTTCTCGCGGGGCTCAGGGCGAGTGGAGCCGCCGGCACGCTACTCGACGTGGGGTCCGGCTCAGGGGTGCTCACGCTCGAGCTGCTGAAATCGGGTGTGACCGAGGCCACCTGCGTCGATGCCTCGGCCGGCTCGCTTCGGGTTGCCAGGCAGGAAGCCGAGCGCCAGGGAGTGGCCCAGCGGATCAGGTGGCACGAGGGAGACATGGTGGTACTGGGCCCGACTCTCCCGGTGGCCGACATTGTCACGCTCGACCGGGTGGTGTGCTGCTATCACGCCTGGCGGGCGCTGCTGGAAGAAGCAGCGAAGCACAGCCGCCGCTGGCTCGCATTCTCCTATCCCCGCGACCGGTGGTACGTCCGCGTGGGGGTGCAGGTGGAGAACCTCTGGCTTCGCCTGCGGGGCAACGCCTTCCGCGCCTTCTACCACCCGGTCGGCGCCATGGACGCAGTGCTGCGCGAGAGTGGGTTGCGGCCGATCCGGCATGACACCACCGCGGTATGGCAGGCGAGCATTTATGGCCGGGGCTGACAGGGCCGCCGCCGAGCTTTCCGTTCCGTCCAACGCTCGCCTCACCCGTTGTATCTCAACGGAAACCCAGGCAAGGAGACGACTCGTGCGAGTCCCCACGCTTTGTCTTGTGGCCGTGATGGCCATGGGATCGCGGGCGCCGGCCCAGATCGCGCCTGCGGCCTCCGTGCCCGGCGTCAAACGCGCCGAGGTGCTGGTGCTCGGCGTCTATCACATGGCAAATCCCGGACGCGATGTCTTCAACATGCAGGTTGATGACGTCCGCAGTCCCAGGCGCCAGGAGGAGATCGCCGAGCTCATCGCGGTGCTCAGGAAGTTCAATCCGACCAGAATTGCCGTGGAACATGATTCCCAGGAAAGGCTGAATGAGCGCTTCAGGCAGTATCTAGCCGGCAACTATGCCCTGACCGCCAACGAAATCGACCAGCTCGGCCTGCGGCTGGCGAAGGAACTGGGTGATACTGCCGTCCACGCAGTCGATGCCGACGGCGACTTTCCCCTCCCTCGCCTGATCAAATACGCCAAGGCGACCGGCCAATCGGCTTCGCTGGACTCGCTGATGGCGCAGATCGGGGCGAGGGTCAGGGCGCAGAACGAATACCTCAAAACCCACACCGTGCTCCAGACGTTGCGTTCCATGAACGCCGACGAGAACGTGGCGCAGGATGTCGGTGCATACTATCTGCTGGCTCGCTACGGGGAGCCCTGGGACTACCCGGGGCCGGACCTCCTGGCCGAGTGGTACCGGCGGAACATCCGCATCTACAACAACGTCATGAAACTGGTGACAACTCCGGAAGACCGCGTCCTGGTGATCTATGGCGCCGGGCACCTCGGATGGCTGCGGCAGGCGTTCGCGGCGAACCCGATGCTCCGCCTCCGGACGCTGGAGGAATTTGTGACCACGGCGCCGCGCGATGCCGGGCGTTGAGGACGACACGCTGCACCCGTGGTCATCAGACCGCGGCAGGCATCGCGTGAACCTGGGATCATTCGCCAGATGGTATCCGGCCGTACGGTATCTTCTGCTGGCTTCCGCGTGCGCCGGCTCAGATGGCCCGACGGGTACCGGGTCGGCCGTTGCAACAATCCAGCTTCGCACCGACGCCACGGTTCAGATTCTGGCCGGGGACTCGCTTCAGCTCGGCCTGACCGCGACCGATCAGGCCGGGCGTGGCCTGGGCTTCGCGTCGGAACTGATCCAGGTACGAAGCACGGCGCCGGCCGTTGCGACCGTTTCGGAGGGCGGCCTGGTTCGGGTGCACGGCGCCGGCGCGGCCTGGATTGTTGCGGAGGCCACTGATGTCCCGGGCGACAGTGTCCGGATCGAGGCTCGACAGCCTTCCGGGAGTTTTCGGATCACGATGCTGTTTGCGCCTGATATCCCGGACGTGGTGCGCCAGGTGTTCGAAGCGGCGGCCTGCCGCTGGGAAGAGGTCATGGGCGGGGAGCTCGAGGCCGTTGAACTGAGGACGGCGGGAGGCGACTGCCCCACCGTCGAGGGCGAGCCGCCCACACCCGAACTCGCGGGCACCGAACGCGGTGTCATTGTCTACGTGGGTCATTCCGGCCGATTCCTCCCGCGAGCGACCGTCTTTGCGGTCGGCGGGCCCTGTCTCCAGCGGGCCCTGCCCAGGCCCACGACCATACTGGGGCAGGTCACACTGAAACGCGCCACGCCGATGGTCCAGATGCCGGCAGACAACCAGCGGTTCATCGCCACCCATGAGATGGGACACGCGCTCGGTCTTGTAGGCCTGGTGCAGGGGCCGCAGCCCGTCTGGTTCGATATCGCGACCGGTCGTTACACCGGGCCGATGGGGCTCGAAGGATACCGGCGGATCACCCGCACCTTGCCTGAAGCTCTGTCCTCGCAGGGCGGCCATTGGACCCTGCCGGTTTCCGACGTGATGAGCGGCAGCGATGTGATCTCGCTGGTCTCGATC
>DASWKS010000189.1:0-3204 GCA_036396495.1 Gemmatimonadales bacterium | reverse complement strand
GCGGGAGGGATTGCGAGCCGTCCGACGACGATGGCCACCAGGTACGTGGACATCCGGATGGTGTCGGCGAAGCGAATCACTTTGAGGCCGTTCTCGACAGCCTCGGACAGAATGCTCGTGTTGGCGACCGCCGTGAGCTGGGGATCGATCGTCAGAGTCAGCGAGAAGACCGCCTTGAAGGAGGGCTCGTCCCAGCATGGGAAGGCGCGGCGGGCATCGGTGGACTCGAATTGAGTGGCGGCCAGCACGGCTGATTGGCCGTCCGGTTCCTGATAGTTGACCCGATAGAAGCCGCGCAGGCGGTCGTTGAGCGTCCCGCGGAACGATAGGCTGAGGTGCCAGGTTCCCGGGGTCAGCGGCCGGGGAGGACTGAGGTGGAGCCGCTCGGTAGTTTCGTCGAGCCGCGCGGCGCATGGCCAACGCTCGCCGTCGGCGTCCTCCAGCTCGGCCGTTACGATCTCCAGTTCGGCCGCGTTGAGAACAACCTCCTCAATCGGTTCGCGCACGTCGAGGGCAATGGTCTCCTGTCCTTCGAAGGCGGTCGCGTCCAGGTCCGGAGAGAGCCGGATGTCATAGCGGGACGGGATGATCGAGCTGGGTAAGCGGTAGGGATCCATAGCGGCCGAAGTCTCAGCGGCCCGCGATTGTAACCGGGTGCGCCAGCCGGGGCACAGTGCCCGACGGCAGTCAGCTTGACGCTAACACCGACTCGTACAGTCCGACCGTTCGCCGGGCGATTTCTTCCCAGCTGGAGAGAGCGGCGACACGCTCACGCGCCCGCCGGCCCAGTTCGTCCCGATCCAGCGATGCCATTTGCACCAGCGCTTCTTCAAGGTCCAGCACATCTCCGGGCTCGACCAGCCGCCCTTCCTTCCCGTCCTCCACGTACTCCGCGATGCTCCCAATCCGGGTGGCGACTACCGGCTTACCATGGGCCATCGCTTCCAACAGCGTGAGAGGTGGGTGGGAATAGCCCACCGCCGTCGGAAAGGGAAGGACAACCACGTCCGAAGCATTGATCAGGGCGGAGACATTCGCTTCGAAGCCCGCCCAGCAGACTGCGCCATCCTGCCCCTCGGCGCGCGCCAACGCGTGCAGCCGGCGCACGTTTCTGGCGTGAAGCCGGACTTCGCTCCGCTGGTTCGGACCCCGGTCGGCGAGGATGAGCCGGGCATCCGGCAGTCTGCGCAGCGCCCGCAGGAAAGCCCGCAAAAGCACCTCGACCCCGCGCAGCGGGGTCGCCCAGCCCAGCCAGAGGAAAACGATAGAGCTGCGCCTTCTCTGCGAGCGGGTAAGTTCAAAACGGGTCGAGTCGAGCCCGATTGGGAGGTGGGTCAGGTTGCGTCGCTCCGCTCCCTGCCTGGCGGCCTCGGCCATCAGGTACTTAGTCCAGCAGATGATGTGGTCGAACTCTCTCAGTGACCGCTTCACGATCCCTCGAGCCAGGAGCTGCGCGACCCAAGGGCGATGTTGGGTCCAGAGCAGGCCCCCGTTGGTCCTGGCTAGGTCTCTGAGGCTTGGCTGAGGAATCGTGTTCAGACTCAGGACCACTGGGACAGGAAACTCCACCCGAGTGGTAAGCAGGCTCAGGGCCGGAAGGCTGAAACCGTGGAAGACATCGGCCCAGCCGAAGATATCCTTCAGGTGCCGGTGGGTAGCGGAAGGTCGCAGAAGCATGTCGGCCATGTCTCGGAAGCTGCGCTCCAGCGGGACAGCCGCCAGATTCGGTTGCCTGAGCAACAGGGCCTCGTGCTTCGCCTGCCTGGCGGGGCTGAGCTGAGTCGTGACGACCCTCACCTGGTGGCCCATTCGAATGAGCAGATCGGCCAACTCGAAGGCCGGGCGGGAATGCCCGGAAAGCAGATCCATGCGGGTGCCCCAGAAGCAAATGTTCATGACTATCAAGCGTATCGTAACATTCCGGTTGTCCGGGCTGGCAGCTTGGGCCGCTCAGTTAGAATCGGATTCGTGGAAGTCATGCCCGTTGAAGCCCGCCCAACCCTGCGGGGAGCACCGACGATGATCCTCGCGCTGGCACTGGCCGGCTGTACGGCGACCCGCGGGAGCGAGCCCCTACCTCAGGCCGGGAACCCAACCACCCAGCCCGGAGTGGGATCGTTTTCGACGCCGGCTGCGGAAGCCTCAACCGCGGCGACGCCAGCAGAGGCCGAGGGGCCCGCGGTTGTGGGCGAAAGAGCATCACCTCCCGCGGTGACGGAGATCCGGGAATACCCGGTCCCGGCCGGTTCCCATCCGCACGACGTGGCGCCCGCGCCGGACGGGGCCGTCTGGTACACCGCGCAACACTCGGGCGCCCTGGGGAGATTGGACCCAATCAGCGGAGAGACGCGCGAGATCCCGCTCGGGTCGGGCTCATCGCCGCATGGCGTCATCGTCGGGGCGGACGGCGCGGCCTGGGTCACCGACAGCGGATTGAACGCCATCGTCCGGGTCGATCCGCGTACCGAGGCAGTGACGGTGTTCCCGCTGCCCTCCGGGTCCGGCCGCGCCAATCTCAATACGGCGGCCTTCGACGGCGCCGGCGTGTTGTGGTTCACCGGCCAGAACGGCGTGTACGGCCGGCTGGATCCCGAACAGGGAGAGGCCGAAGTCTTTGATGCCCCCGGCGGCCGCGGGCCGTATGGGATTGCCGCGACGCCCGATGGGACGGTGTACTACGCCTCCCTGGCCGGCAGCCACATCGCGAGGATCGACCCTGTGACGGGCGCGGCGACCGTCATCGAACCTCCCACGCCGAATCAGGGAGCGCGCCGGGTCTGGTCCGACTCGTTGGGGCGAATCTGGGTGAGCGAGTGGGACGCCGGCCAGCTCGGCAGGTATGACCCGGCAACCGGCGCCTGGCAGGAATGGCGGCTGCCCGGATCGAGCCCACAAGCGTACGCAGTGTACGTGGATGAACAGGACTTCGTCTGGCTGAGCGACTTTGGCGCCAACGCACTCGTCCGGTTCGACCCAGGGACCGAGCAGTTCGAAGTATTCCCGCTCCCAAGCCCCGGCGCCGCGGTGCGCCAGATCCTGGGCCGGCCCGGGGAGGTATGGGGGGCGGAGTCGGGGGTCGACAAGCTGGTGGTCATTCGCTTCTCAGATTCGAACGGGTCAGAGGCTGGTGGGTACGGCCCCTGAGCTGCACGCCTCGGCCGGTCGTGCCCGGTAGACTGCGCGAAATCGCCGCCCTATTCTTGA
>DASWKS010000188.1:0-4474 GCA_036396495.1 Gemmatimonadales bacterium | reverse complement strand
CTTCACCGGCGACTCGACCCGTCCGTCGCCGCTCTTCGGCCACGGGCCCGATTGGGGGTATTCGTACTATGGTGCGGTGTGGTATGGCGACGAGATCTGGAACGGGGGACGCGAGCGCGATTACGACAAGGACGGTGAAGTCGAGGCTTGGGAAGCCCTGCGGTACTGCGACGAAGCCTTCGGCGGTACGTGCTTCACGCCGTGGAGCAAGTTCCAGCATCCGACACTGGGCGAGGTGGAGATCGGCGGATACAACCCCAAGTTCTTCTCCCAGAATGGCCCCCCCGAGGTACTGGAGCAGTGGGCCGGCAATCAGGCGATGTTCAACCTGTACATGGCCAAATCGCTTCCCAAGGTGGAGATCGTGGATCTGAAGATCGCGACGGTGAAGGCATCGAAGGACTCGGCCACCCACGAGCTGCGGGTGACGGTGCGCAATACCGGCCGGCTCCCGACCGCGCTGGAGCAGGCCAAGAAGGTGAAGATGGTGCAGCCCGACCGGGTGGTGGCCGAGTTTGCCCGAGGCAGCGCCAGCCGAACCGCCGGCCGCCCGCCGGAATTCTGGCTCAACGGCAACGAGACCCGGACGGTGACGCTCCGCCTCAAGCGCGGGCCGGCTGAGACCGACGCCAAGTTCAAGCTGCGGCTGCTGAGTACCCGCGGGGGCGTGGCCGAGCGGGAGGTGACGTTGCCATGAAGGGCTTCGATCTTCGCTCCTGCGCGTCTATCCTCTTTCTCGCCGCAGGGCTGGCCACTCCGGCTGCGGCCCAGCACGACCTCGTCATCGCTGGCGGACGGGTGATGGATCCGGAGTCCGGGCTCGACGCCATTCGCTGGGTCGGCATTACCGGCGGACAGATCAGTGCGATCAGTGCCACTCCGCTCACGGGCCGGACCGTCCTCAACGCGGCGGGACTGGTGGTGGCTCCCGGTTTCATCGACCTCCACGCCCACGGACAGGACGACGAGAACTATCGGGTCTTCGCGATGGATGGCGTAACGACCGCGCTGGAGATGGAAGTCGGCACGTGGGACATCCCGGGATGGTACGCCGAGCGGGACGGCAAGGCGCTGATCAACTACGGCGCCAGCATCAGCCACGTGCAGACCCGCATGAAAGTGCTGGGCGACCCGGGCAGCTTCCTGCCCAGCGGTGAGGGCGGACGTGGTCTGGCCAGCCCGGCGCAGATGGTCGAGATGCAGCGGCGGTTGGCCGAGGGGCTCCGGCAAGGCGGGCTCGGGATCGGCTTTGGATTGCAGTACACCCCCGGCGCTACCAGATGGGAAGTTCTGGAGATGTTCTCGGTGGCCGCTCGGGCCCGCGCCCCCGCGTTCGTGCACGTCCGGGCCTTCGGGACCCGGGAGCCGGGCAGCAGTGTGGAGTCGTTCGTGGAGGTGATCGGCGCGGCCGCGATCACCGGCGCGCCGCTGCACATCGTCCACCTGAACAGCATGAGTCTCTCCTCGACGCCGCAGACCCTCCGGATCGTGACGGACGCCCAGCGCCGCGGGATGGACCTGACCACCGAGGCTTATCCCTACAGCGCCGGAATGACCTCGATCGAGTCGGCGCTGTTCGACCAGTACGAGAACGCGCCGGACAGCGTATATCACCAGTTCATGTGGGTGGCCACCGGAGAACGCATGACCCGGGAGAGCTTCCAGCGGTTCCGCAAGCAGGGTGGACCGGTGGTGCTGTTCCTCAACACCCTCGAAATGGAAGCGCTGGCGATCGAGAGTCCGCTGACCGCCATCGCCAGCGACGGGGGTGTGGACCGGGGGAAGGGGCATCCCCGCACCGCCGGGACCTATGCTCGCGTGCTCGGGTATTACGTGCGGGAGAAACAGTCGCTGAGCCTGATGGACGCGCTTCGCAAGATGGCGCTGCTCCCCGCGCAGCGGTTGGAGAAGTGGGCGCCCGCGTTTGCCGCCAAAGGACGTCTCACGGTCGGGGCCGATGGCGATATCTCGGTCTTCGACCCCGCGACCGTGATCGACCGCTCCACCTACCAGGAACCGACCCGGCCCTCGGTGGGCTTCAAGTATGTGCTGGTGAACGGCGTGCCGGTGGTGAAGGACGGGGCGCTGGTGCCGGGCGTCTACCCAGGACGTGCCGCGCGAGCTCCCACCACTCGGTGAGCGATCTCGTCATCAGCCAGACGGTGCGCACGGCCCTCGAGGCCGGCGCGCCGATCGTCGCGCTCGAATCCACGGTCATCGCGCACGGCCTCCCCTGGCCGGAAAATCTGGCGCTGGCGCTGCGGTTGGAGGCGACCGTCCGCGAACAGGGCGCGGTGCCCGCCACCGTGGCCGTGCTGGGCGGGGCCATGCGGGTTGGGTTGGAGCCGGGCGATCTGGAGCAGGTCGCCCGGGGGGATCATATCGACAAACTCAGCCGGCGCGATCTCCCCATCGCGCTGGCCCGAGGGACGGACGGCGCCACGACGGTTTCGGCCACGATGCTGATCGCGCACGCCGCAGGCATCGTCGTGTTGGCCACCGGTGGCATCGGGGGTGTGCATCGGGACGATCGGAACGACGTCTCCGGTGACCTGCCCGAGCTGGCCCGCACTCCCATGATCGTGGTGTGCTCCGGAGCCAAGGCGATTCTCGATTTGCCCGCCACGCTCGAATGGCTCGAGACCCACGGAGTGCCCGTGATCGGCTACGGCACCAGCGAGTTCCCCGCCTTCTTCACCCGATCCAGCGGCCTGCCGCTGGAGGCTCGCGCGGAAACACCATCGGAGGTGGCGGCGGTGGCGCGAGCGGCCTGGCGGAACGGACTGGATACGGCGGTGCTGGTGACGGTCCCCTGTCCGGCTGGGGCGGCGCTCTCGGCCGAAAGCATGGAGGCCGCGGTGACTCGCGCGGTGCTCGAGGCGGGCCAGACCGGCGTGAAAGGGAAGGTGCTCACCCCCTACCTGCTGCGGCGGGTGGCCGAGCTCACGGGGGGGCAAAGCAGAGCCGCGAACCGGGCACTCCTGGACCGGAATGCCGAGGTCGCGGCGATGATCGCGCGGGCGCTATACCCCGGGGGTTAGGCGGCCCAGGCGGTGGGTTGGGACCGGAGCGCGCTGGCCAGGGCCGCGTGCGCCAGGACAATATCGGGATCCCGCTGGACCCAGTCGGCGTAACGCCAGCCGGCCTGAAGCCCGGTGGTCCGGGAAACGACCCGGCGGACGTCGATCAGCGCCTGACGTGCCATCCGTTCGGAGATCGGACTGCCACGCTTCTCGGCTTCTGCAAGAAGGTCGTCCAGCTTGGTGACCATCCGGCCCATGGGCCGGAGCCAGGCAAAGCGCTCGTCCCCGAGCAGACGCTGCAAGAGGTCTCCGGCGCCTACCGACCCCTGCTCCTGCTCCAACTCGTTCCGCTCGGCGATGATCAATACCTGATGCAGGCGGGCGAGCAACTGGCGGACCGTTGGAATCCGGTCGACAGTCCCCTCGGGCTGGATCTGAGTCACACACCCCCCCTTCACAGAGGCAACTCGTCACACCAGGTGTGACGCGCTCCACCAGTGAAACGCCAAGGCCAAGTCGCAAGTTCTACGCCGGATCTTCAGTAAGAAAGCACTACAGAGGGTTGACCGCCGTGACTTGGCGCACAGGGCGGGTAAGACAAGGACGGCAGGGAGGTTCCTGCCGTCCTCAATAGGCTACGCTGCCCACGCGGTCGGACGCGGCTTGAGGGCTGCCGAGAGGGCTGCATGGGCGAGCACGACGTCGGGCTCCCGCTGGAGCCAGTCAACGTAGCGCAGCCCGGCTTCGAGGCCGGTCCGGAGGGTGACGATCTGACCCACTTCATCCAGCAGCAGGCCGGCGTGGAGCTCCGAGATGGCGGCGCCGGTGGTCTCGGCTTCGGCGATCACCTCGTCCAGCTTGGCCACCATCCGGCCCATGGGCCGGAGCCAGGCGAAGCGGGAGTCGTTCAGCAGCAGGCCGAGATACTCGGCCGAAGCGATCCGGCCACGCTCGCGCTCGAGGTCCTTCCGCTCCGCCTCAAGCAGGGTCCGGTGCAGGCGAGCCAGCAGCAGCCGGACGGGCGGAAGCCGGTCGGCGGTGCTTTCGAGTTCAGTTGATACCATCGGTCCTCCAGGCGCAGAACTAGATACACAACGCGCCGCATCCTGGCGCGGCGCTATTCACGTAGTAGAACGCGGGAGCAGGGCGGAAGGTTCCCGTCTGTAACAACGGCCTCGCCAATCTTGTTGTTATAGACACTGCTCTGGTGGACTGAGCAGAACGGGCCTATGGACGAATCAGGCCTTCCTTCCCATTCTAGAGGCACCCCCATCGGAGTGCTCAATGCGCCCCCGCATCATGCTGGCGCTGTCGATTGTGGCCCTGTGTTTCGCGACCTCGACCTCGGCGCAGCTACGGCCGGCCACTCGCTGGGCCCTCGGCCTGGGCTTCTCCCACTTGGCCTCGACCACGGGATCCTCGTCGTCCGGCATCGGGTTCGGCGTTCTCGG
>DASWKS010000187.1:0-8741 GCA_036396495.1 Gemmatimonadales bacterium | reverse complement strand
GTGGGGAGCGGAAGCCGGTCCAGCCCGACCGAAGTCCAGGGGACCAGGGTGCAATGGGAGAGCAACAGCCGGCCGAGATGGTCGTCGGTTACCGTGACCGACCCGCCCAGGAGCAGCCCGTCGAGAATCAGCGTCCCCGCGTTCTTGCTGGCGGCCGGAGCGGTGCCGGTCACCTCGACGTCGCCCGAGATCAGTGGGAACCGGCCGCTGGGGCTCTGGACTCCCAACTGCCTCTGGTTGACGGACGGGTTCACCGGCCAGTCGGCGGCCACCACGGCGAGGGTGAACCCGTCCGGCACCTCGATCACGAGGTCCTGGGGATAGGTCCGCGAGTCCATCACGCAGATCAGCCCGAAGCCCGACGGGTTTACCGCGGTAAAGGCATTCCAGTCCGCCAGGGCAGTGACCAGCGAGGTGGCGAGGACGGTCGGATCGGGTGCTGTGGCGATGGTGTTCGGGTCCTGGGTCACGCCTCGCTGCCAGGTGACCGGGGTCTCCTTCGGCTGGTACCATTCGGCCACGGCATCCTGGCGGTCATACTCGCCTCCCCCCAGGTCCATGCTGAAGCCACGGTGATACAGCACCTCAACTTCCAGCGGCGGATCGGCGAAGGCGATTCGGCCTAACACCGGGTCGATCGCCACCGTACCGGCCGGGGGCGGCACGTGGGCCCAATCACCGGTGGGCTGGCCCGCGGCGTCCTTCAGGTCTCCCAGATTGCAGATGTGGATCTCGCTGAGATCGACCTCCACGCCGTCGGCCCAGAGGAAGAAGCTCTTGTCGATGCCGTAGTAGTCGGCCAGGTAGCGGTCGGCGGTGCGCCGGCCGATCGGCATCGGCAGGTTGAGCCGGCCGGCCCTGCGGGTGAATTCGTCGATCGCCCCCAGCGGCACCGGTCGGGTGAACAAGGGAGCGGAGTTGCCCAGCGGGCTGAAGAGGAATCGCTCGGCGTCCAGCGCGAATGCACGGGCGCGAGTATGGGAATAGGGCCCCAACCGCCAGAGGAAGATCCCCAGGTTGGGGATGTTGAAGCGACCGCGTCCGGAGGCGATGCGGCGGACATCGGCGTTGTGGGGAATCGCCTCGAAGGCCGTGCCTACCTGTTCCAGCGGCTCCCATTTGCGCATCTCGGGCCGGGTGTTGCCCGAACCCAGATGGTTCAGGTACTGGGTGGTGGCCAGGAGCTGGAAGAACTCCACCACCCGCGCATCCCATCCGGTGACCTCGCGGGCCAGGACCTCGAGCATGGCCGCCGTGCCCTTGTGCCGCCGCAGCGCGATGGTGTCGGCGACCTCGGCGCGCGGCGTGCGGATCCGGGGAATGCTCCCGTTCAGCGGCCGATAGCCGATCGCGTCGCCGATGTAGGGGATCACCCAGCCGGCGCAGGTCTCGATGAACTGGTCGTCGTAGAGGCGGTCGAGATCCTCCTCCAGCACGCCGAGCTGGTCGGCGACGACCGAGAGCAGCGCTTTGAGCGGCTCGCCGCTCTCGGCGTCGCGGACCCGGTGCACGGCCGGCATCAGCCGGTAGAGCGAATCGAGGTCGAAGCTCATGGCAGCTCCTCCAGCAGATCCAGCGGGGCCGGATCCAGCGTCAGGAGCTCGGCCGGGAGCACCATGTCACGTTCGCCGGGCTGCGGGGCGCGGGCCAGGAGCGGAGCGAAGAGCCCCGCCTCCAGATCGGAATCGCCGGAGCGATAGAGCCGGGCCACCTGCACCGCGGCCACACCGCGCACGCCCTGGGCTGCCGACGCCACTGCGGCGAGGGTCACCCGCTGGCCGAACCCCCGGCGCTCGAAGGAGAATTCCAGGCGCAGCGCCTTCTCCACCGCCCCCAGGACCTTCGCGCTCTCGCGGTCGGGATCGACCTTCACCCGCAAGCCGGTCCGGAAGGTGACGGCCGCATGGTTCGCTACGTCGGTGGGGACGAAGGGGTCACCCCATTTGGCCAGCGCGTCCCGGAGCTCCTGGCGCAGCACCAGGGAGACCGCGCCTCCGTTGAATCCGGCAATAGTGAGGAACACGCCGCGAGTGCTCCGGAACCAGGTCCAGGTGGCGAGCGCCTTGTAGATGCCCGCGTAGGCGAGGGCGAAATCCTCGTAGTCCTGCAGCGACACCACCCGGTCCAGCGTGAGCACGGTCAACGGCGCATTCCGGCGCGCGTCCTCCAGCACCTCGGGGTCCTTGCCGTCGACGCTGGGGAGCGGATTCGCCGCGCCCGTGAGACCGGCGGGCCGGTCGAGCAGCAGATTGATCTGACCGGCCTTGAGAATGCCCGCCGTGCCGATCCCGCGGCGGTAGACCGCGCGCACATTCCGCTGGCCGGTGGGAAGCCGCGCACCGGTGATGCCGTCGCCGAACTGGATCCACGTCTTGCCCTCGCCGTCGCGCCGGATGATGAACACCCGGTCGTTCGGCCCGCGGCCGTAGAGCGCTGGCACCTCCCGCCACTCGACCTCGTCCACCCAGACCCGCAGCGTGGAGCGGACGCCGCTCGGCGTCGTCGCGGGTACGTGGGTCAACGGGGTCTGCTGGAGCGGGAACCGCTGAAACCCACGGGTCGCATCGCCCCCCGCGAACGTCTCCCGCACCGTTTCACCGTGAGTGGACTCGGCCAGGTTGGCGTTGAGGGTCACGCTGGGCGGGTCGTACCTCTGCGCGAGGGGCGGGTCCACGGTGATGCTCTTCCGGTCCGGGGCCACGGTCCTGATGGAGACCACCTCCACCGCCGTTTCGTCGTTCCGGTAGCGGACCTGGCCGGGAAGGGCGAAGAGCAGGCCGGGCAGCCCGTTTTCGATCGCGAAGAATGCCGTGACCGCCCCGCCCGAGAGCGGGATGGGGAAGAACAGCAGGTCGAGCCGATCGTCCGGCAGGAGGCTCTTCTGGGTTACGCCGAAGGTGGTGAACAGGTACAGCGTCACCGGCTTCAGCACCTCGGCTCGGAGCCGCTTCCCCTCAACCGCTACCATGCGGCCAGGGACCAAGCCCTCGACTGTCTGGGCGAAGAACACTTTGTCGCCGAATACCGGCCAGAACACCGGAGTCTCGGCGAGTTCCAGCTTTTCCGGCTGCACCAGAACCGATACCGAGCGGAGAGCCGCGAATGACAGCGGCACGACCGAGGTAGTGTTGTCCTTGCCCTTCTCGATGTTGAGCAGGCTGACCTTGCCGCTCAGCGCATACGCGGAGAGACCCGCTTCGACGGCTGTCGCGACCTTGAAGATCAGGGGGACGGACACCCCCGGACTCTCCCAGACCCCCCAGGAGCCGACCACCGCCTCCCGGTAGACGCCGTCGAGGGTGATCCAGTCTGGGGCCGTGGACGGGAACTGAACCGTCCAATCCGGGGCGTTGGTGGGAGTCGCCTTGCTCTGGTCCAGCGTCACGAAGTCCGGCGCGTTGTAACCGAAAAGGGAGGCATGCTTCCGGAACACGAACGCGCCGGTCTGGGGAGGGGGCAGCGTGCCGAATGTCCCTGTGGCCAGGGCCGGACCACCGGTCAGCGACACGGTCGTCCACTGGCCTTTGGGCTCGACCTCGACCGCCCGGACTCTGCGGAAGACCGCGGTGAAGTCGGTGCCGGCGGGAAAAACCAGGAGGAATCCGTCGCCGGGATGGAGGTTCAATCCGGCGCCCTTGAGCCGAACCCGGTCTGTGTTGGGCCCCAACGGCTGCTCTTCCAGCGCCCGGGCCGGAATCCGATTCCATTCAGGACGGACCTCGACCTCCTCGACCGTCTCGAAGACCTGCGCCTTCTCCTCCGGACCCGGCGTGCTCTGGACCCGGGTGCCCACGGGCAGCTTCAGCTTCTCCACTGCGCCGGCGCCTTCCTGCATGCCGAAGGCGAGAGTGGTGCGGGCAGCGGCTCCGGGCCTCAGCTCGTAGCCGATGAGGCGGGCGATGTAACCGATCGAGATCCGCTCGGTTGCCGTTCTGAGATACGATTCGTTGGCAATGCGCTCCTGATAAAAGGTCAGCACATCGGCCATCACGGCGCAGGCGTCCAGCAGCCCGATGGAGAAGTCGTCATCCCGTCGGGTCGTCAGGTCCCGGAGTGCCGGCAGCGCGGCCCGGGAAAGCCCGGCGAGGAGACTCTCCTTGAACCGGGCATGATCGCCCACCCGGTAGCGGATGGCCGAGAGGCCGGGGCGATTGTCGACCGCCAGCGGCGTCTCGTCGCGGATCCCGCGACAGGCATCGCAGGTGCAGCCGGCCCCGCAGCCGGTGCCGTCCGTCCCGCTCACGACTCCCCCCCCGTGGTCACCCGGAAGGTTCCGTGCTCCGGGAAGTTCGGGTTGTTGTCCAGCCGCGCGATCTCCAGCCGGCTCAGCGGGATTCTGCCTTCCTTCAGGGCCTTGTTCTGGTCGGGCTGGCCCAGGCGGCGGAAGGTGAGGCACCGCACCGATTCCACTCCGTCTACCGCGAGCGCGGCCTGGAACAGCGGGCTGAGGTAGACGGTCTGGCCGAAGCTGAAGCGGTCGGGATGGAAGACACCTTTCACGCCGTCGGCGCGAGTCCGGTTGCTGAATACCTCCAGCAGCGCCTGCTGGACGTCCGCCCCGAAGTACCCGCGCTTGACGCAGACCTGGAGGTCGATCTCGAGCGAGACGTAGCGCGGGTTGTCCACTTCGAGGTCGTAGCCGGCCAGGCGGTAACGCTCCAAATGGTCCCGTACCTTCTGCTTGAGCGCCGGATCGGGGGTGACGGTATCGCGGCCGAGCGGGTCCAGCGTCACGAAGACCGTCCGCCAGCTTCCGGTCCACCGGAACCGGGCCGCGGCGCGCTGAAGCCCAGGGTAGCGGAGGGCCACCTCCTCGTAGTCGTCGAGTGTCACCGCCCGCTGCTGAGTGCGGAAGGCGAACGGCGCCTTTTGGCGGACCTCCTCGATGGTCTCGGGATCCACCCCGCCGCTGGCGGACAGCGGGTTACGCACCCGCAGCACGGACGCGACGTTGATGCCCGACACTCCATCGGCCAAATGAGCCAGTACTTCCGCACCGATGTTCCCGGCGGTCCCGTTTCCCACCCGGTACCGGGCGGTGAAGGGGGACGCCGCCTCCGGCCGCATGCCCAGCTCGCCATCGCCGAACCGCAGCCGGGTCGAGCCGTCGTCGTGCACCTCCGCCATGAAGTGCCGGTCGGCCGGACGGCTATCGAGCAGCTCGCGCTCGGCTGTCCAGCGCTCGCTGCCGTCCGAGGTCACCACGATGGCCGGGAGCACGCCGCGAAGGTCCCACCGAAACGCGGCCCCCGCCGACCCGTTGGGATCGAAGACGGCGCGGCGGACGGCCCCGTTCTCCAGCAGGACCTGCCCCACCTGTGTCACCGGGGCCTGCCGTAGGCTCGGCCGGAAGGTCGGCAGGACCACATCCGCGTCCGCCTCGTCGCAGAAGCAGGGTTCGGTCGGCGCCACCGTGAACCGCCCCTGGGCGGGTACCTCGCCGAGGGGCTCCGGGTCGGGGATGGTGAGTCCGTGGTCGGCCAGGACGATGTTGCCCTGGGCCACGCTCACGTCTTCGAACACCTGGTCGGCCAGCTCGGTATCGGTCCTCGGCGCTGATAGGCAGAAGGCGAACGGAAGGGCGTCTTCCTGGCCCCACTCGATTTTCACGATGGGCTGGCCGGTGAGCGGGTCCTCGATGGCGGTCGCGAGGTTCCGATCCGTTTCGATGCCATTGGTAAGGACCGGCGTCGCCTCCGGCTCCACCTTCGTCAACCGCACGGCGTGACGACGGGTCGGATCGGCGTCCGAGGGGCTGCCAGTCTCGGGGCCGAGGCGCTCTTCCAGAATCAGGACGTCACCGGCGCGAAGGCGAAGCCGTTCGGCGGGGCTCGCGCCGTCCTTGAGCGTCGCCCGGGTGGCGCAGGCGGGGAGGGCGCAGGCCTCGTCGCCCCAGGTATAGAAGAAGAGGGTGTTGTTAGGCGGGTATAGCACGGCCCGGTGCATCGTCTCGAACACGGCGGCCCCGGCGTTCAAGGCGCGGTCATACTCCCGCGAGCCTTTGGTGACCACCGGCCCGGCGAGACCCGACGCACGGCTCAGGAGCTGCGTGCCCGCCGGGATGGTGAGCGGCGCCCCCTGGGCCTGGATCTGCACCCAGCAGCGCGCGTTCGACCCGTCGTGCATGAAGTAGTCGACCAGCCGCGCGTGGCGGCGCACCGAGACACGGCTTCGGGCGGTATCGAGATAGGCTTCCGTGGCCACCGCGTCCTGGCGGTAGCTCAGGGAATCCCCGGCGTAGGCCAGCAGCTCGACCAGCGCCACGCCCAGATCGGCGGGATTTCGCTCGGTCCACCGGGGCAGCAGCAGCGCCAGGCGATCGAGCATGAGACCCCGGAAGCTGGCGTAGTCCTTCGCCAGATAGCTGAAGCCCGGCGTCTCGCGCGCCTCGGGTGGACAGGTCCGGGGGCGGGCGCAGTCGAACGGGGTGGGGCATTCGGCCTTGAACGAGAATTCCACCGAGGAGAGCACCGGGTCGAAGTTGGCCGGCGGCTGGTCGAGGCCCGCGCCGGCCACCAGCCGGAGGGTATAGGTGGAAAAGTCCCCATAGGCCGCCGTCCGGACCACGAGGAGTTGGGCGGGGTCGTCCAGATCGGCGACGAAGGCCGCCTCCGCGGGAGTGAGGACGCCCTGCCCGGCAATGGTGTCGGCCGGGAACGCCCACTCGACGATCACCGGGCGAATCCGGGTCCCGCCCTCGATGCGTACGTTGTCGCCGTCGAGCCCGCCTACCGGCTTGTAGCATCGGACGACGATCGTGCGCTGGCGCGGGCTTCCGGCCGGCGCGTCGTCGTCGAGCACCTCGAGGTATTCGATCCCGTTGAGGGTGGGGTGGAGGCGCACCGCCTCCCCCCGCTTGCGGTTGCAGCAGACGTAGATCACGGCTGGATCCCCAGCGCGAACTCGTCGGTCCTCTCCTCGGCGGTCCGGCGGCTGGCGTAGCGTACCGTGACCCTCAAGGTCGAGTCGGGATTTGCCACCTCCACCGCCCTCACCTCGATCAGATCGCCCAACCACTGCTGGAGAGCGGCCTGGACCGACAACTGGGTGGCCGCCGCCAGGGTGTCGCTGTTGGGCGCGAATACCAACTGCATCAGCCCGCTCCCGAACGTGGGGCGGTTCACCCGTTCCCCAGGGGAGGTGAAGAGCACCTGCTCGATGAGGTCGCGGAGGTGCTCCTCGTCCGGGCACTCCCTGGTGCGGCCGAGGCCGTTGAAGCCGAAGGGATAGTCCAGGTTCATCTCAGGTCCCGAGCACGCGAGGCTGGGTTGAGCTCACCACGGGAGGTCCCTGGGGCACCTGATCCGCGGCCAGGCACAGGCCAACGCTGGTCTGGAGGATCAGCGGCATCAGGCTCGCCGTGACTCGCACCGCCGGCACCAGCCACTGGACCCGGACGCACGGGTGCGGCGCGCCCGCGACGTTGAAGACGCACCCTGCGATGAGATACTGGTCCGCCATGGTGGCGGCCGGCATCCCGCTCAGGAGGACCCGAGGGGTGGCGGGGATCTCCGTCACCGGGCCCCCATGGGGGCACAGCGCCACCGCGCCGACGTGGGCCACGGGCGTGGGCACCGTCAGGTCACCGTGAGCGCGGTCAAGTTGATGTCCACCGTCGGGCCGGTCATCGTGATGATCGCGCCCTTCCCGTTAGAGATTGTGATGCCGATGTCGTTCACCGAGATGAAAGCCCCGGATGTAGTCTTGAGCAGGATGCCGCCGGTCGGACCCGGAAGGTCGCTCAGCATGAGCGTGTTCTGCGCGGCCGTCTGGATCACGACATTGGGGATTGCGGGAGGCGCGGCCAGCGCGAGCGCCGGTACTTCGGCGACGAGCCCGTACCAGCAGCCCGACCAGATCGGGTAGTCGGCATTGCCCTGTTCGAACTCCACCCACACGCCGGTCCCGATCTGCGGCAGGCACCACATGCCCATCTGCTTTCCGGTGAACGGCAGGCAGGGCATGGCCCAGGAGGAAGGGATGGGTCCCAGCACGTCGGGCACCTGAACCAAGAGACGGCCGATCTGCATCGGGTCGACGTTGCTGACCACCATCCCCCGGTACTTGCCGAAGTACTTGCGGACCGATCCGTTCTCACTCATGCCGGCACCGTCGGGGTGAGGGAGACGAGCCCATTCCGGGTGAGCGTGAAGTTCTGTTTGTACTCGCCCCGTTTGATCGAGTGAGTCACGCTCTTCACGAAGTAGAGACCGTCGAAGGCCTGGCCGGCACCGCGCACCCCCACGAGTCCCCGCGACTTGAGTATCCGGCCGTAGCGCAGCACGTCGAGCGTGCCGGTGCCCTTGACCGCCTCGGAAGAAGCCGACGCCACCGCCAGGCCGGTCATGATGGCCTTCATCGGCGTCATCTTCGCCGTCTCCTTGAGGAACTCGATCTTCGTCGGGATGAGGCCGGTGGCGCCGAGCGGGGGCTGGAGCGGATTGACCGGTGGAATGGGAATAGGATAGGTGACCTTGGTCATCTGGTTCTGCACGAACACGATCGGCAGAGTGTTGGAGAGGCCGTCGAAACTGAAGCTCAGCGACTCGACGTTGGTGTGCGCGTCCATGTTCACGTTGAGCGCCGGCTGGGGGACGCCGGTCTTGATCTCCGGCCCCCAGTAGGCCGTGTTGGTGCCCGGCACCGGACCCGGATCGACGTAGAAGACGTATCCCACGTCCTTTGCCAGCGAGGTGACGTACTGGTAATCGGTCCCCTGTTGGCCCGGGATGCTCTCGATC
>DASWKS010000186.1:0-16450 GCA_036396495.1 Gemmatimonadales bacterium | reverse complement strand
TCGCCTGCGAAATGAGCCGGATCATCTCGCATCTGGTGTGGCTCGGCACCACCGCGATCGACCTGGGCGCCTACACGCCGTTCCTGTGGACTTTCCAGGAGCGGGAGCGGGTGTACAACCTGCAGGAGGCCTGGACCGGGGCCCGGCTCACCACCAGCATGACCCGGGTGGGCGGGTTGATGGCCGATATTCCCGAAGGCTGGGACCGGGGGCTGCGCGAGTTCTGCCGGACCTTTCCCAACACGCTCAACGAGGTGGACACCATGTTCACCCGAAACGCGATCTGGTGCGGCCGGACCCAGGGGGTCGGCGCGCTGAGCGGGGAAGAAGCGATCAACTGGTCGCTGTCGGGGCCGATGCTGCGTGCCTCGGGCGTCGACTATGACGTGCGCAAGGACCGGCCCTACCTGGGATACGAGACCTACGACTTCGACGTCCCCGTGGGTGAGCACGGCGACATCTACGACCGATATCGGGTCCGGATGGAGGAGATGTACCAGTCGGTTCGGATCCTGGAGCAGGCATCCGACCGGCTCGACCAGCTGCGGGGCGCGCCCATCAACGTCGACGATCCGCGGGTGATTCTGCCGCCCAAGCGGCGGGCGATGAGCGACATGGAAGCGATGATCTTCCATTTCAAGCAGGTGATGGAGGGAGTCCAGGCGCCGCCGGGGGAAGCCTACTTGGGGATCGAGAATCCCAAAGGCGAGCTGGGCTACTATTTCGTGTCCGACGGGACCGCCAAGCCGGTCCGCTGGCGGATCCGGCCGCCCTCCTTCATCAATCTGAGCGTGCTGCCCAAACTCTGCGAAGGGGTGCTCCTGTCCGACGTGATCGCCATCAACGCCAGCGTCGATATCGTCATGGGGGAGGTCGACCGATGAGCGCGCACGCGATCGCGGCGCACGAACCGGTGTTCGTCGGGAAGGCCCGCCAGAAGCTCGAGGCGCTCTTCCCCCAGTACCCCACCAGGCAAGCCTGCCTGTTGCCCGCGCTCTGGATCGTGATGGAAGAGCGGGGCTGGATCTCACCTCAGGCCATGGCCGAAGTGGGCGAGCTGCTCGGCCTCACGCCGGCCTACGTGAAGGGTGTGGTGACCTTCTACACCATGTATTACCAGCACCCCATGGGGCGGCACGTGATCCAGGTGTGCACCACCACGCCCTGTCATCTCTGCGGCGCCGGGGACGTGATGCAATCGCTGCTCAAGCACACCGGTTGCGGCGAGCTGGGCACCACCAGCTCCGACGGGCGGTTTACCGTCGTCGAGGTGGAGTGTCTGGGCGCTTGCGGCTTTCCGACGCCGCTCCTGATCGACGACGATTTCATCGAGAGCGTGACGCCGGAGACGGTTCCCGGGATTCTGGAGCGATATGCCTGAACAGGATTTAGGGCTAAGGATAGAGGACTAAGTGGGCTATCCCCATCCATCACACCCAAGAGAGACCGTCGTCCTCTCCCAGTACTTCGGGGACGAGGGGGCGCGTTCGTACGACGGCTGGGTCCGACGGGGCGGGTACGAGGCGCTGAAGAAGGCGCTGGGGATGACGCCGGATGCCATCATCGAAGAGGTGAAGGCGTCGGGTTTGCGGGGCCGGGGCGGGGCCGGATTCCCGACCGGGCTCAAGTGGAGCTTCATGCCCAAGAACTCGGGCAAGCCTCATTACCTCTGCTGCAACGCGGACGAGTCGGAGCCCGGCACGTTCAAGGACCGGGAGATCATGCGCTGGACTCCCCACGGGCTGATCGAAGGCTGCGCCATCGCGGCGTACGCCATCGGGGCGGAGCGGACCTACATCTACATCCGGGGCGAATTCACCGAGCCCTGGCGGATCATGGAGCGGGCGGTGGCCGAGGCATACGCGTCCGGCGCCCTCGGTGACAACGCGTTCGGTTCGGGCAAGCGGAGCGACATGGTGCTGCACCGAGGCGCCGGCGCATACATCTGCGGGGAAGAGACCGCCCTCATGAACTCGATCGAGGGCAAGCGGGGCAATCCCCGCATCAAGCCGCCGTTCCCGGCCGCGGCCGGGCTGTTCGGGATGCCGACCACGATCAACAACGTGGAGACGCTGGCCGCAGTCCCCCACATCCTCACCCGGGGCGCCGCCTGGTACAAGGCGCTCTGCCTGGGCAATCCCAAGAGCACCGGCACCAAGCTCTTCTCGGTCTGCGGCCACGTCATGCGGCCGGGGAACTACGAGCTCACGATGGGGTTCCCGATGAAGGACCTCATCCACGACCTGGCCGGTGGCATGCGTCCCGGCCGCCGGCTCCGGGCGGTGATCCCGGGCGGGTCGTCGGTGCCGATCATGACGGCCGAGGAAGCCGAGTCGGCCCTCTGCGACTACGAGGGCATCGTCGAGAAGGGCTCCATGCTCGGCTCGGCCGGATTCATCGTGATCGACGACTCGGCCGACCTGGTGTACGAGATCTACCGGCTGGCCCGGTTCTACGCCCACGAAAGCTGCGCCCAGTGCACCAACTGCCGCGAGGGCACCGCCTGGACCGTGAAAATCCTGGAGCGGCTGCTCAAGGGTGAGGGCAAGCCCACCGATCTCGATCTGCTGCTGGATCTGTCGGAGAACATGACCGGCAAGACCATCTGTGTCCTGAGCGACTCCTGCGCCGCGCCCATCGTCAGCGGGATCGGAAAGTTCCCGGGAGACTTCCAGAAATACCTGGCCGGGGCTCGGAGTCCCGCGCTCGCGGGCGTCTGAGCGGTCACTCGTGACTCACGGCTGATATGACCCAAGAGCTGGTCAGCCTCACCATCGACGGCACCGCCATCGCCGTCCCCAAGGGGACCGCCCTCATCGAGGCGGCCAAGCAGGCGGGCGTGCTGATCCCGCACTACTGCTACCACCCCTCGCTCTCGGCGCCGGCGGTGTGCCGCATGTGCCTGGTGGATGTGGAGAAGAGTCCCAAAGTCGTCCCGGCCTGCGTCACCGCGGTGGCCGAAGGCCAGGTGGTGCATACCCAGAGTCAGAAGGCCAAGGATGCCCGGGAAGCGGTCCTGGAGTTCCTGCTGATCAACCATCCGCTCGACTGCCCCATCTGCGACCAGGCCGGCGAGTGCGAGCTGCAGGACTTCGTGTTCCAGGAGGGCCGCTCCGGTACCCGGTACGCCGATTACCCCAAGCGGTACAGCCCGGTGGAAGACTTCGGGCCCGACATCCTCTACGTGCCGAACCGCTGCATCCTCTGCACCCGCTGCGTGCGGTTCATGGACGAAATGGCCGAGGCGCCGGTGATCGAGGTGTTCGACCGGGGCGACCGGGCCTATATCGGCATTACCCCGGGTCAGGCCCTCGAGCACGAGTGGGCCGGCAACGTGGTCGATCTCTGTCCGGTCGGCTCCCTGATCTCCAAGGATTTCCTCCACAAGGCACGGGCCTGGGACCTGGACAAGACCGCCGGCATCTGCACCGGCTGCAGCCAGGGCTGCAACATCATGATCGACACCCGCGACGATGTGGTGGTTCGGCTGCGGCCCCGGCCCAACCTCGATGTCAACCGCCATTTCATGTGCGATACCGGCCGGATGCAGTACCGCTGGATGAACCGTGGCGACCGGGTGGACGCCCCGCTGGTGCGGCACCACGGCCGGCTCCAGGCGGCCGACTGGGACGCGTCGCTCGCGCGGCTGGCGGAGCTGGTGCGCGAAGCCCGGGGACGGATCGTCGTCCTGGCGTCGGGGCGGGCCTCCACCGAGTCGCTGGGATGGGTGATGCGGCTGCTCGAGGGTCGCGAGGTGATGGCCGCGGTGAAGGTTCCCACCGGCTCCGAGGCACCGCTCCCCGGCATCCCGAATCTGGCCCTGCGTCGCGAGCGCGCGCCTAACGGCGACGGCGCCCGGCTGGCGGGATACCTGGCCGACTGGGGCAGCGCGGTGTCGGCCGCCGCCGACGCGGCCCTCACGCTGGTGCTCGACGCCGAGCTGGACGACGCCGAGGCGGCCCGGGCCGGGCAGAGCCGGGTGCTGGTCTGCCTCACCACCGTCGACGATGAACGCTTCGCCGCGGCCGAGCTGGTGCTCCCCGTGACGACCGTGGCGGAGGAGAACGGCACCTTCGTCAACCGGGACGCCCGGGTGCAGCGGTTCAGGCAGGCTCGGGGCGGACCCGGGATGGCTCGGCCCGCCTGGTGGGTCGCCGCCGGGGCCTGGGAGCAGCTGGCGGCCGGCAACGCGGCCCCGGAAACCGCCGCCGAGGCGTTCGAGCGGCTGGGCGAGACCATTCCCGCGCTGTCCGGGCTCGGCTACGACAACCTGGGGCTCACCGGCCGGGTGATCGAGCCGGCGGGGGCACGTGCGTGACGCCCGAGCTCAGGGGGTTCCTGCTGGTCACGGTCATCAAGCTGCTGCTGATCTTCACAGCCACGATGGTGGGCGTGGCCTACATGACCCTGATGGAGCGATGGGTCTCGGCCTGGATGCAGGACCGGATTGGTCCCAACCGGGTAGGTCCCAAGGGCATCCTCCAGCCGGTCGCGGACGGCATCAAGAACCTGATCAAGGAAGAGACGCTGCCCCGGCACGTGAACCGGGTGATGTTCATCCTGGCGCCGGCGCTGGCGTTCATTCCGGCTCTGTTGATGAGCGGCGTGATTCCCTGGGCCGCGCCACTGCCGCTCCGGTTCGATTTCTCGCTGGGACCGCTGGGGCGCTTCGCCCACGACGGGCTGATGCCGGTCCAGGTGGCCGACCTGCCGGTCGGGTTCCTCTTCATCCTGGCGATCGGGTCCATCGGGGTGTATGGGATCGCGCTGGCCGGCTGGGCCTCCAACAACAAGTACAGTCTGCTGGGCGGGCTCCGCTCCAGCGCCCAGATGGTGTCCTACGAAATCCCCATGGGGATGAGCCTGATTCCGGTGTTGTTGCTGGCGGGCAACGTCCGGTTCGCCGAGATCATCCAGGCCCAGCAGACCGGGCTGTGGTACGTCCTGCCGCTGTTCCTCTCGTTCTTCGTGTTCGCGGTGGCGGGATTCGCCGAGACCAACCGGGCGCCGTTCGACCTGCCGGAAGCGGAGTCCGAGCTGGTGGCGGGTTATCACACCGAGTACAGCGCGTTCAAGTTCTCGATGTTCTTCATCGCGGAATACGCCAACGTCATGACGTTCAACGCGATGATCGCCACGCTCTTCTTCGGCGGCTGGGATCTGCCCTTCACCCACTGGGACGAAACCCCCGGGCTGGCTCAGACCCTGGTCACGGGCCTGGTGATGTTCCTCAAGGTCAGCTTCGGCATCTTCGTGGTGATGTGGGTCCGCTGGACTCTGCCGCGGTTCCGATTCGACCAGCTGATGGCCGCGGGGTGGAAGTTTCTGCTCCCGGTGGCCCTGGCGTACATCATGATCATGACGGTGGCGATCTGGGCGGTGGATACCCTGCTCCCGGGGCAGTCGGTCGCGATGCGCCAGCTGGTGCTCTTCGGACTGAACCTGATCCTGGCCTGGATCACGTTCATCCTGGCCGACCGGGGCTTCATCATGGCGGGATCGTATCGCACCAGCGGTGGAGTGATCTGATGGCAATCGGCGTCAAGGTGATGAAACGGCCCGAGCGGGAGGTGAGCTACGTCCGGGCCACCCTCAAGGGGATGGCGCTCACGTTCCGGCACATGTTCCGGCCCACCGTGACCATGCAGTATCCGGAAGAGAAGTCCAGCCCGGCATGGAGCATCTCCTCGCGGATGCGGGGCACCCACCGGATGCTGGCCGACGAGCAGGGCCGCTCCAAGTGCGTGGCCTGCGGGCTCTGTCCCCAGATCTGCCCGGCCAATTGCATCAAGCTGGTGCCGGGCGAAGACGAGCAGGGCAATCGCTATCCCCTGATCTACGAGATCGACGAATTCCGCTGCATCTTCTGCGGCTACTGTCAGGAGGTCTGCCCCGAGGAAGCGATCCACGTCGGGGTGCATTACGAAAACTCGGAGTACAGCCGGGACCGGTTCGTGTACGACCTGGAGCGGTTGATGTCGCAGACTCACCAGGTTTCGACCCTGTGGGATCCGTCGGACCCGCGCGGGGAATGATGGCCGCCGAGCTGGCGTTCTACATCCTGGCGGGGGGTGCGGTCATCTCCGCCCTCGGCTGCATTACCCAGCGCAACCCGGTGGCGTCGGCGGTGTGGCTGGTAGGGACGCTCTTCGCGTTGGCGGGGATCTATATCCTGCTCAACGCCCAGTTCATCGGCATCATCCAGATCCTGGTGTATGCCGGCGCCATCATGGTGCTGTTCCTCTTCGTCATCATGCTGCTCAATCTGGCCCACCGCCAGAACGACATCCGCCGCTGGCCCATGTGGCTGGTGGGGGTCGGCCTGCTGGCCGCGTTCGGGGGGCCGCTGCTGGGGCTCCGCGGCTATTCGCCCGGCCGGCTCGCCGCCGAGGTGACCGGCGCCGCGGTGTACGGCGATCCGGCGCGGGCCCTGCCGGCGGGCCAGGCGGCGCTCAAGGCGACCCAAGAGCGGGGTGTGGTCGGGGCCATCGCCGACCCCCTGTTCCGCAGCTATCTGGTGCCCTTCGAGATCACCTCCATTCTGCTGCTCGTGGCCGCCGTCGGGGCCGTGGTCATCGCCAAGCGAAAGCTCTGATGCTCCTCAGCCAGTCTCTGCTGCTCTCCGCGATCCTGTTCGGCCTGGGCGTGCTGGGCGTGATCATGCGCCGCAACGCCATCGTGCTGTTCATGTGCGTCGAGCTCATGCTCAACGCGGTCAACCTCACGCTGGTGGCCCTCTCCCAGTACCACGGTCTCTCGGGACAGGTGATGGTCTTCTTCGTGATGACCGTGGCCGCCGCCGAAGCGGCCGTGGGCCTGGCGATCATCCTGGCCGTCTTCCGCCACCACCAGTCGGTGGACCTCAAGGACATCAACCTGCTGCGCGGCTGATGCCATCGATCCACGGCTGGATCTGGCTGACCGTCGCCCTGCCGCTGCTCGGGTTCCTGGTCAACGGACTGCTGGCGCTCCGGCGGGCCGAGGCCAAGACCACGGTCAGCCTGGTGGGAGCCGGCACCGTGCTCGGGGCCTTCGTCGTGGCGCTGGCCGCGTTCCTGGAAGCGGCGCGGTATCCGCTGCACGAGGCGGTCATTGTCCCGCTCTGGTCCTGGATCCCGGCGGGCGATCTCCAGATCAACCTGGCGTTCCAGGTGGACCCCCTGTCTCTGGTGATGCTGCTGGTGGTGACGGGGGTCGGCAGCCTGATCCACCTGTTCAGCATCGGATACATGCGGAGCGACCCGGGGTATCCCCGCTACTTCGCCTATCTCAACCTGTTTATCGTGTTCATGCTGGTGCTGGTGCTGGGATCGAGCCTGCCGGTGTTGTTCATCGGGTGGGAAGGGGTGGGCCTCTGCTCCTACCTGCTGATCGGTTTCTGGTATCAGGATAAGTCGAACGCCGACGCGGGGAAGAAGGCCTTCATCGTCAACCGGATCGGTGACTTCGGCGCGCTGGTGGCGATGTTTCTGCTCTGGCAGGCACTGGGCACGCTCAGCTTCACCGAAATCGCGGAGAAGGCGCCGGAGGTGTTGCAGGCGGGCGGGCTCACGGTCACCGCCATCACCCTTTTCCTGTTCCTGGGCTGCACCGGCAAGTCGGCCCAGATTCCGCTCTACACCTGGCTCCCCGACGCGATGGCCGGCCCCACGCCGGTGTCCGCCCTGATCCACGCCGCCACCATGGTGACCGCCGGGGTCTATCTGGTGGTGCGGACCAACGTGCTGTTCGCGATGGCGCCGGTGAGCCAGACGGTGGTGGCCGGCATCGGCGCGCTGACCGCGCTGTTCGCCGCGACCATCGGCCTGCGGCAGTACGACATCAAGCGGGTGCTGGCGTATTCGACGGTGTCGCAGCTGGGGTACATGTTCCTGGCCGTGGGAACCGGCGCCTACGTGGCCGGGATCTTTCACCTGGTGACGCACGCCTTCTTCAAGGCGCTGCTGTTCCTGGGCTCGGGCAGCGTGATCCACGCGATGCACCACGCCTACCACGCGACCCACTCGCACGAAGACGCCCAGGACCTGCGGAACATGGGAGGCCTCCGGCGCTATCTGCCGTGGACCTTCGGGCTGATGGCCATCGCCACCCTGGCGATCGCGGGCATTCCGCCCTTTGCCGGTTTCTTCTCCAAGGACGAGATCCTGGCCTTCGCCTGGGGCCGGGGCGAGCACGACCCGGCCTGGAAGGTCTTCTGGGCCATGGGCACGCTGGCGGCGCTGATGACCGCGTTCTACATGGCCCGGCTCATGGCCATGACCTTCCTGGGGGAGAACCGCACCGGCGTGAAGGAACGCGAGCAGCTGCACGAAGCGCCCTGGATCATGACCGGCCCGCTCCTGGTGGTAGGCGTGCTGAGCCTGATCGGCGGAGTGCTCAACCTGCCGGCGTTCTGGCCCACGCCGCCCCACCATGGACTGGATCACTGGCTGGAGCCGGTGGTCGCGCCGGGCGCCCGGTTCCTGCCGGTGGAGCTGCCCCATGGATCTACCGAGTACCTGCTCATCGGGCTGGCGGTCCTGATCGGCGCGGCGGGCCTGATCTGGGGCGTCAGGTCCACGCTGGCCCGGGTCATTCCCACGGCCCGGGCCGCTCCCGAGGAGCGGGGGCTCTGGAAGGTCATCAACCGGAAGTGGTACATCGACGAGCTGTACGACGAGTTCATCGTACGGCCGCTGGTGCGTCTCTCCCGGGTGGTGCTGTGGCGAGTGGTGGATCAAAAGCTCATCGATGGCGCTGGCGCCAACGGCTCGGCCTGGCTGTCGCGCCGGCTGGGTTGGGTGGGCAGCAAGCTGCAGACCGGCGAGGTCGGGATCTACATCGTGATGTTCCTGATCGGCGCCGCCTGGATCCTCCACGCCGTGTCCCGGTAACCTGATGAGCGCCTTCCTCGCGTCGATCGGCTACGGGCAGTGGATCCTGCACCTGCTCCTGGGCCTGCCGCTGCTGGGCGCAGTTCTGGTGGCCCTGGCGGGCGAGCGGGCCGCCAAGTACGTGGCGCTGCTGGTCGCCGGCATCGAGCTGGTCCTCTCGCTCGGGCTCTGGTGGGCGGTGGATACCTCGGCCGGCACGCTGCAGATGGTGAGCCGGATGCCCTGGCTGCCGCGCTGGGGGATCGCCTACGCGGTCGGGATCGACGGCATCTCCCTGTTCATGGTGCTGCTGTCGACCACGCTGACCGCGCTCTCCGTCCTGGCCAGCTGGCATTACATCGAAACCAAGACCCGCGGGTTCTACGCCCTGCTGCTGGTGCTGCTCACCGGGATGCTGGGGGTGTTCCTGGCGCTGGATCTGTTCCTGTTCTACGTCTTCTGGGAGATCATGCTCATCCCGATGTACTTCATCATCGGGATCTGGGGCGGCGGCAACCGGCTCTACGCGGCGATCAAGTTCTTCATCTTCACGATGGTGGGATCGCTCCTGATGCTGGTAGCGATCCTGGCGATGGTGTGGACCGTCGGGAAGGCCACCGGGACCTACGACTTCGGCTATGACTTCCTGCTCCGCCACCGCGAGCTGTTCACCCCGTTCGCGCCCTGGCTGTTCGGAGCCTTCGCGCTGGCGTTCGCGATCAAGGTGCCGATCTTCCCGCTCCACACCTGGCTCCCCGACGCCCACGTCGAAGCCCCGACCGCGGGCTCGGTGATCCTGGCCGGCGTGCT
This sequence comes from Gemmatimonadales bacterium, assembly GCA_036396495.1. Taxonomy (GTDB): domain Bacteria; phylum Gemmatimonadota; class Gemmatimonadetes; order Gemmatimonadales; family GWC2-71-9; genus SZUA-320. Next base: position 6,788 of record DASWKS010000186.1, on the reverse strand, counting down.
GCTCAAGATGGGGACCTACGGCTTCCTCCGCTTCGCCGTCCCGTTCTTTCCCGGCACGGCGCTCTCGGAGACGGTCTCGACCATCGTGGTGGTCCTGGCCGTGACCGGCATCGTGTACGGGGCGCTGGTGGCGATGGTGCAGCCGGACATCAAGAAGCTGGTGGCCTATTCGTCCGTTTCCCACCTGGGCTTCGTGATGCTCGGCATCTGGGCCGGCACCCTCCAGAGCGTACAGGGCGCCCTGATGGTGATGATCGGGCACGGGCTCTCGACCGGTGCGCTGTTCTTTCTGGTGGGCATGCTCTACGAGCGGCGCCATACTCGCGAGATCGCGTCCTTCGGCGGCATCGCTCGGGTGGTTCCGGTCTTCAGCGCCGTATTCACCGTCGTGGCGCTCTCCTCCATCGGGTTGCCCGGCCTCAACGGTTTCGTGGGTGAGTTCCTGGTTCTCCTCGGCAGCTACAGCCCCTATCCGGTGGCCACCATCATCGCGACGACCGGCGTGATCTTCGCCGCCGCCTACCTGCTGTGGGCCCTGCAACGGATCATCTATCAGCGGCTGGATCGGCCCGAGAACGAGGCGATCACCGATCTCAATCTCCGCGAGCTGGTGGTGCTGGTGCCCCTGCTGGCGGGAATCGTGTGGATGGGGCTGTACCCGCGGCCGGTGCTCGACCGGATGGAACCGGCCGCCCGCAAATATCTGGAGCTGGCCCAGCCCGAGGCGGTGCCAAGCAGCGGGGGCGAGATCCGACTGGGGGGCGGCCGATGAACCTGACGATCAACCTGGCCTCGCCCATCGGAGTCTCGCTGGCCCTCCTGCCGGAGATCCTGCTGTGTCTGGCCGGGCTGGTGACGCTGCTGGTGTCGGCCTGGCGCCACCGCTCCGGGAGCGACATCCGGCTGGTCGGTTGGCTGTCCGCCGCCGGCGTGGTCGCCGCGGCGACCAGCCTCGGCTGGCTCTGGATCAACCGGGCCCGCCCCACCACCATACCGATCAGCGTGGCGCTGGATGATTTCCGGTTCGCCGCCAGCGGACTCATTCTGGTGGCGACCTTCGGCACCATCTTGCTCTCCATGTACTATCTGGTGCGCGAAGACCTGCTCTGGCCCGAGTTCTTCCCGCTGGTGCTGTTCGGCGCCGCCGGCATGCTGTGGCTGGCCGGGGCCGATGACATGATGGTGCTCTTCCTGGGGCTTGAGGTCATGTCGGTGGCCGTCTACGTCCTGGCGGGATTTGCGCGGCAGAGCAAGCTGTCCGGGGAGGCCGCGCTCAAGTACTTCCTGATCGGAGCCTTCGCCTCGGCGTTCCTGCTGTACGGCATCGCGCTGACCTACGGCGCGACCGGTACCACCAGCATGACCGCGGCCGGCGCGGCGCTGGGGCGGGGCCCACTGCCGCTGATGGCGACGCTGGGGCTGGGACTGTTTCTGATCGGCTTCGGGTTCAAGGTGGCGGCGGTTCCCTTTCACATGTGGACCCCCGACGTGTACGAAGGGGCCCCGACGCCGGTGACCGGATTCATGGCCACCGGGGTCAAGGTGGCCGCCTTCGCCGCGCTGGCCCGGGTGCTCTTTGTGATGTATGGTGCGTCCCCCGGCGTCTGGGTCCCGGTGCTGTCGGGCCTCGCGGTCGCCTCGATGATCGTGGGGAACCTGGTGGCCTTGAACCAGCGATCGCTCAAGCGCATGCTGGCCTACAGCTCCATCGCGCACGCCGGCTACCTGCTGGCGTCGCTGGTGCCCGGTACCAGCAACGGCGCGGCCGCCACCCTCACGTACCTGCTGGCGTATTCCCTGACCTCGTTGGCGGCATTCGGCCTGCTGGCTGCCCTGGGACGCGGTGGGGAGCAGGATGTCACCCTCGATACCCTTGCCGGGCTGGCGTCACGGCGGCCCTGGGTCGCGGCCGGTCTGGCGGTCTCGATGCTCTCACTGCTTGGCTTCCCCGGTACCCTGGGCTTCATCGGCAAGTGGCAGATCCTGCTCGCGCTGCTGGGACAGGAGCACTATGTGGTCTCCGTGGTGCTGGTGCTGACCAGCCTGGTATCCGCGGGCTACTATCTGCCCGTGATTATGACGACGTACATGCGGACTGCCGAGGGCGAATCGGGAGTGTATCCCATGCCGGCCGCGGCCGCCTTCACCGTGCTGGTGGCGTGCGTCGTGGTGGTGGTCCTCGGGTTCTGGCCCACGCCCGCGCTCGACGCCTCACTCAACAGCGCCGCGTCGCTGTTCCATGCTTCCCTGGCTGGCGTTCGCGCCGGCGGTCCCTGAACGGCGGCGCCGATGCAAGCCCCGCGCACCATCTTCCGGCAATACGACGTCCGCGGCGTCATCGACGTCGAGCTGACACCGGCGCTGGCCCGTGCCCTGGGCCGGGCCTTCGCCAGCGCCGCCTGGAACCGGCTGGGACGTGAGCCCCGGATCGCGGTCGGGCGGGACAACCGGCCCTCGGGCCGCGCGCTCGCTGCCGGCGTGCGGCAGGGCATCGCGGACGCCGGCGGAACCGCGTTCGACGTGGGCGAGCTGCCGACGCCGGCGCTCTATTTCGCGGTGCACCATCTCGGAACCGATGCCGGGCTTCAAGTCACGGGGTCCCACAATCCCCCCCAGTTCAACGGCTTCAAGATGGTGCTGGCGGGCGAAGCCGTACACGGCGATCAGATCCTGGCCCTGCACGACGTGATCACCAGCGAAAGCTGGCGTTCGGGCTCGGGGACCCAGGCCGCGGCACCAGGGATTCTGGAGGCGTACCGCAAGGCGATCGTGGAGCGCCACCATCTGGCCCGCCCCGTGACCGTCGTGGTCGACTGCGGCAACGGGGTGTCCAGTCTGGTGGCGGTGAGCACGCTGGAGCAGTGCGGGGCGAAGGTGACGCCCCTCTTCGCCGAGTCCGATGGCAACTTTCCCAATCACCATCCCGATCCCACCGTGCCGGAAAACCTGGTCGATCTGCAGCGGGCCGTGGCCGAGACCCGAGCCGAGCTGGGCATCGCGTTCGACGGCGACGGCGACCGGATCGGGGCGGTGGATGAGCACGGCAAGATCATCTGGGGCGACCAGCTGCTGATTCTCTTCGGCCGCGACGCAGTGCTGCGCTACGGGGCCGGCGTGCCGGTGATCTTCGACGTCAAGTGCTCCGAGCTGTTGCCCCAGGCGCTGGAGAAAGCGGGGGCCCGGCCGGTGATGTGGAAGACCGGCCACTCGCTCATCAAGGCCAAGATGAAGGAGCTGCATTCGCCCATGGCGGGCGAGATGAGCGGCCACATGTTCTTCGGCGGCGATTGGTTCGGCTTCGACGATGCGCTCTTCGCCGCCGCCCGCCTGCTGGAGCTGGTCTCGCGCGACGGAGGCGGACTGTCCCGGCTCCTGGCCGATCTGCCGGAAACCTTCACCACGCCGGAGATCCGGGTGGACTGTCCCGAGGAGGTCAAGTTCGACCTGGTCGAACGGGCCGCCGCGCACTTCGGGTCGCTTTACCGGGTGAACACCATCGACGGCGTTCGAATCGGATTCCCCGACGGATGGGGATTGCTCCGCGCCTCCAATACGCAGCCTGTTCTGGTGCTTCGCTTCGAAGCCACCAGCCCCGAGAGTCTCCAACGCTATCGCACCGAAGTGACCTCCTGGCTCGCCGGGCAGGGCGTCCGCGCCTGATTCCATGACATCCCGCGGTCGCCGGGTCGCCGCGGCCCTGGTGCTCATCGCCGCGCTGCTCTTCATGGGCCGGTGGCTCGCGCTGTTCCTGGCGGACCGGTGGTGGGCGGCCAGCGTCTCTCCTCCCGCCGGTATTCTGCTCACCCGTCGCGCGCTGCTTCAATTGGGTCTCGATCTGGCCGGCGTAGTACTCTCGGTGCTGTGGTTCGCCACCCATGCCCAGGTGATCCTTGGGGCCATCCGCGCGGTGCCGCTCCGGGAGCGCGGCGGCAACGCCCGCTTCCGGGCGCTGCTGGACAAGCCGGATGCCCGCCCCGTGGCGCTGCTGGGTGCCTTGGGCCTCGGGCTTCTCATGGGAAGCGGGACCGCCGAGTGGGCCGATGCCGTCACGCTGGCCGGGCAGGACATCACCATCGGCCTCACCGATCCGGCCCTGGGACAGGACGCCGGGTGGTACCTGAGCCGCTTGCCACTCTGGCTTCGAGTCCAGGCGTTCGCCACCGTGCTGGTGCTGCTCACCTTCGGTCTGGTTCTGCTGGCATATCTGCTCGGGGGCGCGCTGCGCATCGTGCGCAGGCTCTCAATCAGCGATGAAGCCCGGGTGCACCTGGGAATTCTGCTGGCCCTGCTCGCCTGCGTCATCGGCACCAGCCAGATCCTGGCCCCCTTCGAGCTCGCGGCCGGTTTGCCGGTGCCGGTGGCGAGCGGCATCGTCGAACTGCACCGATCGGTGGCCTTCGTGCTGGTGGGCGTGAGTGTGGCGGTGGCGGTCCTCTCCATCATTTGGGCCTTGCGTCCGTTGCACAGCCTGGTGGCAGGCGCCTGGCTGGCATTCAGTGCCGCGCTGGTCGGCGCCTTCTATCTCCTGCCCGATACTCCTCCCGAGTCGGATCCCGACGCGCGGGCGCTGCGGCATCAATTCGAACGGGCGGCGTTCGGCCTGATGGCGGAGCCGAGGTCCCGTCGGGGCAGTCGTCCGGTCCCGGCCTTCTGGGACGCGACCATCGCGGCCCGGGTCGCCCGGGGCGATACCGTCCGAGCCACGGTGGCGGCGCGAGGCCGGCTCCGGGGAGCGGGTGGGGACCGACCGGTGTGGGCGGCGCTTGCCACTCTGAGCGATTCGGTGCCGGTATTCCTGCTGGCCGACGACACCACCGGACCGGGCGGCACGCCGCTGACCTGGCGCCGGGGCGGGCTGGTCCCGGAGGCCGGGGTCCAACCGGCGATGCGGCTGGGGCCTCAGGCCGTCCGCCCGGGCGCACCGTCGGTGGTCATAGGAGCCGGTCCTGGAGTACTGGCCGGCGGTCTGCTTCGCCGGCTCTTGCTCACCTGGGCCCGGCAGACGCCCGGCATTATCGGCGCCGGCTCCAGCCAGCGGATCGGCTGGTTGCTCGAGCCGGACGCGCGACTGTACCACCTGGCGCCCTTCGCCGTATGGCGCGACGTGCGTCCCTGGATCGAAGGCGAGCGGTTGCAGTGGATCGTCGACGGTTACGTCACGGCCGAGGCGTTTCCGGTCGTGCGGCGCACCACCTGGAGGGGCAGCCCGATCGGGTACCTGCGAGCAGGGTTCGTCGGTGTGGTCGATGGGGAAACCGGCGCGACGAAAGTGTACCTCCGCCCCGGGGCCGATCCGCTGGCGCGCGCGCTGGCCGCGGCGGCGGCGCCCCTGGTGCTGCCGGCCGAGCAGCTGCCGGCCGCAGTGGCGCAGGTCATGGAATACCCCGAGGCCCTGCTGGAGGTCCAGGCGGAGTTTTACAGCATCGACCGGGCCCTGGCCATCGGCGATACCACATCGAGCGGCAAAGCGCCAGCCGGCCCCCGCGTGGTGGTGGGGGCCCAGCCCGGCAGCCAGGTCGCGCCCATTGTCGATCGGCGGACCGGGCGGGTCGACTTGCTGCTCGAAGGCGGGCGGGCCGGCGATCGGGACCAGCTGTGGGAGTATCTGCCGGACACCACCTCCGCACCCGAAGCGCCCGAGGTGCTGGCGCGGCGGTGGCAGCGATTCTCGCTGTTTCAGCAGATCCGGGATTCGGTGACGGCGGGCGGAGGCGCGTTCGAGACCGGAGCGGTGCGCTACGCCGTCACTGAAGAGGGGCTGGTGGCGTACCAGCCGGTCTGGGCCCTCGACCAGCGAGGCCGAGCCTCGGTGGTGCTGGTGACGGTTGCGAGCGGAGACCGGCTCGGGGCCGGCCGCACCCTGGACGAAGCCTGGCGCAGCTCCAGCGGCGAGCTGGGCAGCTCGCTCCGGCTGAGCGACGACAGCGCCGCCCGCACCGAAGCCCTCCGCTGGTTGCGGGAAGCCGACTCGGCGTTGCGGCGGGGTGATCTGGTCGGTTTCGGCCGCGCGTTCGCAGCCCTCAAGTCGGTGCTGGAGCGCGAAGAGCCCCGCTGAGCGGGGGTGGTTATTTTGGGGGCTTTGTCTTGGGTTCCGGGTTCCAAGTTCCGGGTGCCGCGTGCGGTGCTAGGTGCGGTGCTGAGTGCCCGGTGCCAGGCGAGATCCTTCGCTGCGCTCAGGATGACAGCGCTGCCCCCAGGATGACAAGCGTTGGGTCAGGTCAAGCACTCGACCCGTGGCACCTGGCACCGCACCTAGCACCGCCCGTGGAACTTGGAACCCGGAACGAGGAACCACCCGATGAATCTGCACGAGTACCAAGCCCGTTCCCTGCTCACGGCGGCCGGGATTCCCATGCTCGATGGCGACGTCGCCACCACGCCGGCCGAGGCCGAGGCGATCACGCGCCGGATCGGGGGCACCGTGGTCATCAAGGCGCAGGTGCATGCGGGCGGCCGGGGCAAAGCCGGCGGCGTCAAACTGGCCCGGACACCGGCCGAGGCCTTCGACCATGCCAGCCGCATCCTCGGCATGAGCATCAAGGGTTTTACGGTGTCCCGGGTTCTGGTGGTGCCGGCCGCGGACATCGCCACCGAGGCGTATGTGGGCATGATCATCGACCGGGAGAGCCAGCGGCCGGTGCTCATGGTGAGCCCCGCGGGAGGGATCGACATCGAAGAGGTCGCGGCCAAGACGCCGGAGAAGATCTTCCGGTTGGCGATCGACCCCCGCTACGGGCTGCTGCCCCATCAGGCGTTAGGCCTGGGGTTCAAGCTCTATCCCGGGTTTC
>DASWKS010000185.1:0-18483 GCA_036396495.1 Gemmatimonadales bacterium | reverse complement strand
CCGCTCCTCGGTGCGCGCCAACGCGCACATGTCGGCCCGTGACATCCGGCACCATTGCCGGCTCAATCCCGAGGCCGAAGGGCTCTTACGGACCGCGATGTCGCGGCTGGCGCTCTCGGCCCGGGCCTATCACCGGGTGCTGAAAATCGCGCGGACCATTGCGGACTTGTCGGAGGCGACAGACCTCGAAGCAGTTCATGTGGCGGAAGCGATCCAATATCGCGCGTTGGACCGCCGATGACCGGCTAGCCGCAGCCCTTGGTTTCGATTGCGGCGAGCTCCCCGTCGCTCAGTCGAGCCGTCTCGCGCAGTTCCGCGCGCCATTCCTCCTCGATCGCCATGAGCGTCATCCCACCTAACACCGAATCAACCGCAGCACCGCGGGTCCACAGTTCTTTGAGGGGGGTGGGGCCGAAGCGGCCGAGCAGTTGGTCGACGAAAGCCGCAGCCTGGAGGTAGGCTCTGAGGTCTGGTTGGTTCCGGAACTCGGTCAACACCGTGGGGAACGGGATCCACCCGCGACGGGTCGCGAGGGCCAGGAGAACGTCAGCGTTGGTGAAGCTCCCGCAGCGACCGTCTGCGGCCTGGGCGAGTCCCTCCACCAGCCAGTCGGTATTCGGCCCGGGCCGGCCCCAGGCCTGACCGGCGATCACGTGCATGATCTCGTGCCGCTCGAACGCCCGCCAGGTCGGGTTGGTGACGAGGAACACGGCCCGGGCCGACGGCTGCGCGAAGCCGGTCGCGCGCGCCCCGATCAGCTGGGTCATCTGTTCCCGGGACTCGATGAAGAACAGGTCGATCGGCTGGGCCAGCGGTTCTATCTGGAGCATCGCTTCGGCGTGCCGGGCGGCCGAAGGTAGCCGTGCCAGCAGGCTGTCCTGGTACCGGGCGGGGTAGCTGTCGGCGAGGATGTAGACCCGAAAGCCCGGGACCGAGCGGCGGAGCCAGGTGAAGGCCGGATTTCCCAGCGCGGACGCGGCCAAGCCGGTGGGTTCCTGAGCGTTGCTGGGCTGCCCGCTGCTGCTCAGGACCACGGCCAGGGCATAGCAAACCAACCGGCGCTTCATCGGTATCCCGAGAGAGGAGATGGAATCCCTACGGGAGAACCGGCGAGGTCGTGTCGCTACTACGGCCGATTCAGCTTGATCGAAGTCCCGTTGCTGCCGCCGTCCACGTCGTGGTTGCTGGTCGCCACGTAGCTCCGTCCCGCCATGGTCACGCTGTTCACCGTGAACGTCACCGACTTCACCGACTTCCGGCTGAGCGACGGGAACAGCACGATGCAGGTCCCGATCCCCCCCAGGTCGCCGCTGGTACAGGTGTTGGCGTTCAGGCCGTTCCGGCTCCAGCTGCCTACGATCGTCGCCCCGTTGAGCGGGGCGTGGTTCGCGTCGTGGACCGTGATTTCCACGATCGCCGACCAAGTGGTGCCGTCATTCGAGCTGATTCCGTCCAGGTCCCCGATGTGCATGGACCCGTTGCCGCCAGCCGCGTTCACCGTGCTCACGGCTGACCGCTGGTTGTTCGCGCCGTTGTCGTCGGCGAGGCTGTGGCTGGCGGTCAGGGTATGGTCACCCAATGAAGCACCGGTCGTGTTCCAGCTGAAGGAGAGGTTGGCCACGGCTCCCGCGGCCAGGCTGGCGACACTCTGGGTGCCGAGCGGGACGCCGTCGGTCGCGTCTTGCAGCGTCACGTTGAACGGTGTACTGATGGGCTCGGTCCCCACGTTCATCACCACCACCGCGACGTTCACCGTGGTTCCCTGGCTTACCGAGCTCGGCGCGGTCACGGTCGTCACCGCCGCGTCGGTGGTCGGGGTCGGGGGCGGCGCGCTCCCGCCATCCACCGCCACCCCGAAATGGTTGAGCACCAGGTCGATCCGGTTCGCGATGGTCTGAGTAGAGCTGCCGGCGAACAGGAGCCCGACCGGGTTCTTGCCCAGATCATCGGTGACGATCAGCGAACCGGAATCGCCGCCGCCGCTGAACGTGCCCGGTTCGATGATCAGCTGGTCGACGAAGTTGGCCGACTTGACACAGAAGATGATCACCACCTCGTAGCAGATCGTCAGCGAGGCGTTGATCCCGGTGATGGTGCCCTTGGTGAGCTTGGTGGTTCGTCCGTACTTCTGGACCGGCGTGTTGAGCAGACCGGCCAGGTTATCGAACAGGCCGTCGTCGTTCGTGTCGTGGTATATGCTGCTCCCGGGTGTGCCATAGCCGTCGTCCAGGGGCGTGGAATTGCTTACCTCGCTGGTGAGGGCGAGGGCGGCGTCGATGGTGTTGCGGCCGTTGAGGGCGAAGTCAATCGTTTTGAAGGCGAAGAGCGTGCCGATCTGGTCGGCGAGGGTACCGCCGTCGAATGGCCCGGGTTGGAGGGCCGGATCGCCCAGGCTGGCATCATTGCCGTTGGCCAGGACGTGATTATTGCTCAGGACGAACGTCTGACCCGAGCCGTTCCTCACCAGCGCGCCGATGGTGCCCGCTGTGATGCTGGGATGTCCGATGGAGTAGCCCAATGGCGCTGGCCGGGCTTTCGTGGTGGGGTTGCCGAACGCCACCAGCATGCCGGTGATGGTCCGGGAGACGGGAATGCCGTCCAGGGCATCCGGCACCCCGGGGACGTCCGGCCGCGACAGGAAGATCCGGACCACCGCCCGCCCGTCCGAAGCGAGCCCGACCGCTGTTCCTATCACACCCGGAATCCGCCGCAGTGCCGGGGTGTGGCGCTCCTGCGCCGCGATGGCGGCCGAAACGTCCTGCGGGCCGGGACTGGTCGCTTGCAGGCTGGCGGATGGAACGGGGAGCGGACCCGTGACTTGGTCGGAGCAGCCGGACCAGAACGTCGCACCAATCGTGATGATGGCGAAAGCTGCGGCGCCGCGGGCATTCCGCAGAACTCCCATAACAGGCTCCTGGAGAGGGGCGGGTACATTTCGATAATGCAACTCGCGCGTGAGACCGGCAAGGCGGTTGGCCGCGAATCGAGCAGTGTTCGAGAAATCGCTGGAAAGAACCTGATCGTTGCGGGAGTGCTGCACTCCGCGAGCCATTCGTCTAGACGTCATTAGCCCAGCAGGGTTCCTTGCCGCCCTCGGTCTGCCGACCGGGGGCGCTGTGTTTCTGCTCTTGGGGTGGCCCTTGTCACGTGATGCCGTGCTGTTACACCAGCTTGACGCAGTAGAGAGTCGTGTGGCATACCGTTGGAGCCACGCTCAGATCGGATTGCTCGAGGGTTCATGCGGCAGCTTCTACTACTGCTCCTTCTTCTTCCAGCGGAGGTATCCGGCCAGCAGGGTCGTCCTGCTCAGACGGCTGTTCCCTCGCTCCACCAGATCGAGGCCGCCCAGCAGCGTGGTGCCAGGCATCCGCGTCCATCCTCGTCAGACATGAGGCAGCCGGATGACGAGCGCGATTTCCCGGGAACACGAGACCGGCGATGCGTTGTCGCGACGGCAAATGCGGTGCGATCGGGGGAATTCATCTCGGGTCCGTTCGATCTTTATGCGGCCGTGTGGCATCAGGGTTACGGGAAAATGTGGTTTACTCCAGTAACGCTTCCTCCCGGAACGACCCAGAGCACCGAGCTCAATTTCACTCTGGAAGCGGTGCGGCTCGATTCAGCCGGACCTGCGGACGGGTTTACCAAGTCAACTCTGGCGCGGGGCCTACCGAACGGGCCCCTGTTTTTCGCAACCGGCTTTCGTCTGCCGTCACCCGGATACTGGCTGCTAACGGCTCAGGCCGGCAACAACTGGGGCTGTTTCCTGTTTTTTCTTCTGTAAGGAGCGCGGTTACAGGTCCTCGAGCAGGTCACAGAACTGGAACCGCTCCTCCCGCAACACCTGCTCGCCGGTCCGGACCGCGATCGGCTGGTGGAACACCGGCCCGGCGTAGACACAGGTATGGAATTCGCCCCGCTCGCCGCAGGGATCCACCGCTGGAGGGAGGTCCGAGAGGAGCTGTGAGTCGAAGGTTCGTCCCGCGAAGCTCGCGTCCAGTTGAGTCGTGTCGACACAGGTCAGGACTGCCCGATACCCGCGGCTGATGAAGTACTCGGCCAGCGGCCTGGTCGGCTCGCGCCAGAGGGGATAAAGCCCGGTCCAGCCGAGTCGACCCAGCAATGCTTCCCGATAAGCACGCACATCCTCGAGAAAGAGGTCGCCGAAGGCTATCGTGCTCACCGTGGGATGGGACGTGCGTACCTGCGCCAGCCCAGCCGCGAACGCGGCCTCGTAGCTGCTGTTCGAAGGCATCGGGCCCAGCGGGACCTCGACCAGCGGCAACTGAAGCATGGTTGCCTGCCGCCTGAGGATGGACCGCCGGATCCCATGGATGCTGACCCGGTCATGTTCGGCCGAGACGGTAGTACACAAGGAAACGACTTGGATGCCCGGGTCGGCAAGGAGTCGCTCCAGCGCCAGCGAGCTGTCCTTGCCCCCGCTCCAGGAGAGCACGACCGGTGTCTTCACCGGGGACATTAGATCACCGGGCGGACGGTTCAGGCAGCTGGCCCGGTCCGGGGTTGCACCAGGTCCCACCGATTGCCGTACAGATCTTCGAAGACCACGACCGTGCCATACGCCTCCTGGCGGGGCTCCTCCACGAATTCCACGCCTCTGCTCTTCATGGCCAGGTAATCTGCCGAAAAATCGTCGGTGTGAAGGAAGAGGAAGACCCGGCCGCCGGTCTGATTGCCAATGCAGGCCGTCTGCTCCGGTGTGGTCGCGCGGGCCAGCAGGAGACTGGCGCCGCGTGACTGCGGCGGTCCCACCAGAATCCAGCGTTTCTCTCCGCCCTGTGGGATATCGGCCAGCAGGGCGAATCCGAGTTGGGCTGTAAAGTACCGAATGGCCTCGTCATAATCACGAACCAGCAGGGTCACATGCCCGAGAGACCGAGTCACCGTCACACCTGGCCAAGGTTTCCCGAAACCTGATGCCGATGTCGCTTTTTTACTATCGCGGCCCGCCGGGACGCGGCACATTACCAGACTGACACCCTTCAAAGAGGACCATGTGCTTGCACCGCTGATGATTCTCGTCGCGGCGATCGGATTCTGGCCTGGTACCCCGTTCCTCCGGCAAGGGACGCCTCTCGACGGCCCGAGGTGGCTGGCTGGTTGCTGGGAACTGCGGGGGAACAACCGGGTGACGCTCGAAATGTGGATGCCGCCCGCGGGCGGCCTGATGCTGGGTGCCAGCCGGGGCATCATTGGTGGAGCGGTCCGTGAGTTCGAGCAGCTGCGAATCAAGGCCGAGGGTGGCAAGCTGGTCTACACGGCCCTGCCGTCAGGCCAGAAAGAGGCCTCGTTCCCCTCCACCCAGGTCACGGACAGCTCGATCGTGTTTGAAAACCTGTCCCACGACTTTCCGCAGCGAATCATCTACCGCCGCCGTGGTACCGATTCGCTGGTCGCGCGTATCGAAGGTCCCGGACCTAACGGCGTGCGCGGGTTCGACTTTCCGATGCGGCGGGTCAGCTGTGCCGCTCAGTAGTACTGAGTACTGAGTACTGAGTACTCAGTACTGTTTGTTAGAGACTGTCGCGTTCGTTGGTCTTGGCCCTGAACGCCGTCGGCGCGGCACTGAACACACCCTTCTCGGCCCGGATGCTGTCGACCAGCGCGGCGAGCCGGGGCCACCTCGGCCCTCGGTCCTCTACCTGCACCACATAGGTGCCCTTGGGGCCCAGCTTGGGATACCCACCGACGATCGTCCCCTTGTATTGGTAGAGCACCTTCTTCACCGTGATGCCGCTGGTGGTGTCGTCGAAGGCGATCGAGAGCAGCGTGCGATAATAGACGTCGCCCGAGTCGGGGCGGGCGACGATCAGAGTCGTGTCCGGCGTAATGTTCAGCTTATCAGGCACCGGCGGGATGTCGTCGTCCTCGTCCTCTCCGCTGCCCTGGGCCGGCTGGGTCGCCGGGCCGGCGGGAACCGGCGGTGGCGCCGGGCGGCAGGTCATCATGATGACGCCGCCGACGATCAACACCCGCATCGCACCAGAACGCTTCCACTGCCAGAGTCCGGACATGGGACCAGCCCGCGTTGGAGACGTGGACACGCGAGCCCGTCAGCCGGCGCGCCCACTAAATGGGATGCCGAGCATCTCTGCCTATTGCACATCACATGGCCGGACTTGAGCCAGGAGCCAGGACCTGGGAGCAGGCAGCAGGGAGCAGGGAGCAGGGAGCCGGGAGCATGGAGCAGGCAGCAGGGAGCAGGGAGCAGGCAGCAGGGAGCAGGCGCAGCAGGGAGCAGGGAGCAGGGAGCAGGCAGCAGCCGGCAGGCAGAAGGATGTTGTGGCAGCACACCCCGCTCCCCGCTCCCTGCTTACTTCATTTCAAAGATGATGGCCTGCTGCACCAGCTGACGCACTGGACGACCGCCAACCCGGGCCGGGCGGAAGCGGGCCTTGAGGGTGGCCTCCCGCGCGGCGGCCGCAAACGAACCATGATCCGCGCTCACCTCTCTCCAGCTTTCAGGCTCGACCACACCCAGGGTATCGACCACGAACCTGGCCACTACCCGTCCGGTCACTCCCACGTGCTGCAGCGCGGGCGGATAGCGCGGAGCCGGTTGGTAGAGCGGCACGACCGGCTCGTCCACCTCTTCCGCGGCGAACGGGTCGGTTTCGGAGCCCGCCCGACTGGTGGACGGCAGCGGCGCGCTTCGGCTTCGACCGTTCTCCCTGCCGATGCCCTTCCAGTCGTCCGGATCGAATGGAACGCCGAGCTCCAGCGGTGGGATGCTGGTTGGCACTTCGACAACCGAAGGTACGGTCTGGAATCCTGGCTGGAGCGGTTCGATCTGCTCCGTGGGCTCGGAAGCTGGCGCTGGTGGTGGGGTCGCTTGTGGTGGTGGCACGTAGACCAACGACGTTTCCTGAACCAGCCGGCCGACACTGGGCACCGCGCCGGCGGTAGCCTGCACCGCTGCCGCAACCAGCAGAACATGCAATCCGGTGGACAAGAGTCCTTGAGCCAGGGGTCGGGCGGTTGGCTTTCGCGATTCGAGCAGCGTGATACGCACGGATCGGCCTCCATAGTGGTCACACCATGGATAGAGCCCGCGCCTTACAGCAGGATGACAACCGGATGAGCCGTCGGCGTCAGTGTCGTTTCAATCCGACCTATGTTACACCTTGAAACTCCGAATGGGGGTTTCACGTATGGCAACTGATTCCTCTTCCAGCAGCCGGTTCCATGCTCCTTTCGACTCTGGGTTTCCTGGCAGTCCTCCAAACCTCGGACAGCGCCGGGCGGCCGATTCCACCTGACTCGTACGCCAATCCGGCGACCGCCCAGCTCGTGGCCAATGCCCGGGCCGCGCGGGACCGGAACGAGCGGCTGGTAACCTCTTATACGGCGACCGTCAAACAACGCCTCGGAGTTGGCATCCGGGCCCTCTCCCGCGACCGCATGTTGTATCGGCAGGAACTGGTGGCGCGCATCGCCTGGAAACGGGACGCGCCCAGCACCGTGGAAATCGTCGGCGCGCGGGAGGGAATTCCCATCGCTTTGCGCGGTGACAGGCTGCCCGAGGACCTGGATGCGCAAGCGACCAGCCTGGTCCTCAACCCCGCCGAGGACTACATCCGCCTGATCGGCGGTGATGACGACGAGGGCCTGATGTACCCGCTGCGGCAGGGCGGGGAATTCGATTATCGCTTCGAGGCGGGCGACACCACCACCATCTCGCTCCCCACCGGCCGCCAGATCCGGCTGCTGGCGCTCAAGGTCATTCCCCGGCGGGCCGATTGGCAGCTGATGTCCGGCACCCTCTGGTTCGACGGTGACACCCATGGATTGGTGCAGGCGGTATTCCGGCCCGCCCGACCTTTCGAGTTCCGCCGCGATGTCGACCCCGATGACCGGGAGGATGTACCTGGCTTCGTGAACCCGGTGGCCGAGGTGAAGTACATCACGCTGGAATACGGGCTCTACGAAGGCCGCTGGTGGTTGCCGCGCTATATGGCGCTCGACGCCGCCGGCAAGATGGGGTCCTGGCTCGGCGTACCGGTCCGTCTCGAGCGGGTGTACGAGGATTACGAGGTCGAAGGCGGAACGCCGCCGGTGCCCGGCAGCACGTTCCGGCCCGCCGGGACGGTGCGCCGCCGGGAGCGGTATGACGACACGCCGGCCGATTCAACCGAGCGTCGCCGCGTCGCCGATAGTACCAGCGCGGCCGTCAAGGAGTGCATCGACCGGGAAACCAGGCGGCTGAACAGCGAGGGGTGGAAAGGGCGTGCGTACCGGCAGGAGCTGCGCCGTTGCTGGCGCCGGCCGAGCGATTCCAGCCTGGTGGTCATCGTGCCCGCCGACACCGCCGCCCTGCTGGTGAGTCCCGAGCTGGGCGAACCGATCCTCCAGATGGGCGATCTCATCAGCGAAGCCGAAATCCGGAGTTTGAGCGGTGCCATCGGCGACCTGCCGGGGACCCCCTGGGGTGCCCGGGTGCAGTTGCCTTCCGGGGTGGGCGCTCTGCTGCAACACGCCCGCTACAACCGGATCGAGGCCTTGTCCCTGGGCGTGAGCGGCACACTCGACCTGGGACCAGCGGCGGTACGGGGCACGGCCCGCCTGGGCGTGGCCGACCTGGTGCCCAATGCCGATCTGTCATTGCTCCGAACCACCAGCTCGGCCCGGCTCGGTCTCACCGCCTATCGCCGCCTCGCGACGGCGAACCCGGACGCCCGTCCCTTCGGTCCGATCAACAGCGTGCTCGGGTTTCTGGCTCAGCGCGACGATGGCGAGTATTACCGGACCTTAGGCCTCGAGTTGACCGCCCAGAATACCAATTCGGGCTGGATCAATGCCCGGGTGTTCCTGCAGCGCGAACGGCCGGCCGAGGTCGAGACCAACGCGAGCCTGCCTCACCTGTTCGACAAGAGCAACCTGTTCCGATCCAACTTCGTCGCGGACAGCGCCACTCAGCTGGGCGGGTCGGTCACGGTGCGGGGAAGCCGGGCGCTCTCGCACGCGGTCGCTCTGGGGGGCGAGACGACGGTTGACGGGGCGACCGGTGACTTCGACTTCGGCCGCGCCGCCGGCACGGTTCGTCTCTTCGTCACGCCGTCCGGGCCGCTGGCGGGCGCGGTATCGGTCTCGGCGGGCACCTCCACCGGCACGGTCTCGAACCAGGGCCGGTTCTTTCTGGGGGGGCCCGGGACCCTGCGCGGGTACTCCGGGGGCGTGCTCGCCGGTCCGGCCTTCTGGTCCGCGCGGGCGGAAGTGGGCAACAGCTTCCCCGCGGCCCGGGTCACGGTCTTCGGTGACGCGGGCTGGGCCGGGGAGCGGAGCCAGTTCAGCACCGGCCGCCCGCTCATCGGCGCGGGCGTGGGCGCCAGCTTCCTGGATGGACTGGTGCGCTTCGACCTGGCGCGAGGTCTTCGCGATCCCAAGGGATGGCGGTTGGAGATCTACGTGGATGGAATCCTCTAACTGACGGGGAGGCGGGAAGCGAGAGAGGGGAGGCGGGCCGCGGCAGGCTGGAATCTCCTGCTCCCTGCCCCCTGCTCCCTGCTCCCGCCTCCCGCCTCCCGCCTCCCGCCTCCCGCCTTCTCCCTCCCCCGCTTGCTTCCCTCGCAGTATGAAACGATACTCAGTCTACCTACGTATAGAGGGACTATGGTTAAGCGCGTATCGCCCGGCCGGTCCGAGCTGCTGCCCGGGACCCTCGACCTCCTGATCCTCAAGACCCTGTCGCTGCAGCCGCTGCACGGCTATGGCATCGCCCAGCACCTGCAGCGGCTGTCGGCCGACGTGATTCAGGTGGAAGAAGGCTCGCTCTACCCGGCCCTCCAGCGCATGGAGCTCAAGGGCTGGGTGAAGGCCGGATGGCGCCGGACTCCCACCGGGCGGCGGGCCCGGTACTACGACCTCACCACCAAGGGCCGGCGCCAGCTGGCCGACGAGTTGTCCGGCTTCGATCGTCTCATGACCGCTATCCGGGCCGTGCTCGACCCGGCGACGTAAGTCCATCGGAGGAATCATGGGCTCCCTGTTCCGACGTCTCCGTTACTACCTCCGCCGCGGCCGTTACGACGCGGACATGCGGGAGGAGCTGTCGCACCACCAGGCACTGGCGGCGCGGGACGCCGAGCGGGAGGGGCTTTCCCCCGAGGCGGCGCGGCTCGAAGCGGTACGCCGGGTGGGGCGCGCCGGGCGCATCACGGATGCGTCGCGCGATGTGTGGCGACTGGCTCGGCTCGAGACCGTACTGCAGGATCTCCGCTACGCGTTCCGCGGTCTCCGGCGCCAGCCGGCCCACGCTGCCGCCGCCATTTTCACCCTGGCTCTTGGTATCGGCGCTACAACGGCGATCGCCACCGTGCTGAACGCGGTGCTGCTCACGCCGCTACCCTACCTTGAGCCGGACCGGCTGATGCAGGTGTGGGAGCACAACATTCCCCGGGACCGGCAGCGCAACGTGGTCAATCCGGGGAACTACCTCGACTGGCGGAACCGCAACCACACCTTCTCGGGGATGGCGCTCTATGTCTCGGGCGAGGCGACGCTGGTGAGGGAGCGTCCCCTCCGGCTCAGCGGCACTCGCGTGACGGTCAACATGCTCGACATCCTCGGGGTACGGCCGGCGCTGGGGCGTGGCTTCGTCGAGGAAGACACCGAACCGGGGCGTCCCCGGGCCCTGATCCTGACCGACGAGCTGTGGCGGCGCGTGTTCGGCGGCGATTCTTCGATCGTCGGGCAGCCGGTTGCCTTGGTGGAAGGGGACGCCTTCGTGGCCGGGGTCTTTCCTCCCGGGTTCCGTCCTCTGGGGGACGAGGAGTACTGGCAACCAGTCCGGGTGCCGGATTCGGCGCGATTCCTCGGGGGCCGGTTCGCTCTGGTGATCGGCCGGCTCAAGGAAGGCGCCACCGTCGAGCAGGCCGACGCTGATCTACGCGCGATTGCCCAGTCGCTCCAGACCGAGTACCCCAGGACCAACTCCGGCTGGACGGTCCAGGTTGAGCCCCTGATGGACAAAGTGACCGGTGGGGCCCGTCAGGTGCTGGTGATGGTGGCCGGTGCGATCGGGCTGGTGCTGCTGATCGCCTGCGCCAACGTGGCGAGTTTGTCGGTAGCCCGGGTGATCGGACGCCAGGGTGAGTTGGGTCTGCGCGCGGCCCTGGGAGCCACTCGAGGCAGGGTCATCCGCCAACTCGCCGTGGAGGGTCTGGTGGTCGGGACCCTGGGCGGCGCTCTGGGTGTGCTGCTCGGCCTGCTGGCCGTGAACGGCCTTCGCGCCGCGGAGTTGAGCGAGATCCCTCGGCTCCAGGAGGTGCGGCTCGACCCGCGAGTGCTGGGCTTCGCCCTTCTCATCACCGTACTGTCCGGCCTGTCGTGCGGCCTGTTGCCCGCGTTCAGCGTGGGCGGAACGACGCCCGGGGGCACTCTGGTAGGAGTGGCGGGCCGCAGCACCGTGAGCCGGGGCGGCGGACGCATTCGGGCGGGCCTGGTCGTGTTGCAAGTGGCGCTCTCCCTGCTGCTGCTCGCCGGCACCGGTCTGATGGTGCGTTCGCTGGTCCGACTCCTGGACGTCGATCCCGGGATCGAATACAACGGCGTGTTGACTTCCGGGATCAGCTTGCCGTTCCGCAACTACCAGGGAGAGCGGGTGACGACGTTTTACCGGGAAATCGCGGCCCGCGTGGCGTCGCTCCCGGGGGTGCAGGAAGTCGGCCTCACCACCGGTCTGCCGTTCACATCGGCAGGAGGCGCCACCTCCTTCCGGGACGCCGACCAACCCGAGCCCGAGCCCGGGGCCATGCCCGCTGCGGACATCCGGGCAGTAGATCCGGGATTCTTCACCACGCTCCGAATTCCCGTGCTCCGGGGCCGCGGTATCGAAGACTCCGACCTGCCGGGTGGCCGGCCGGTGGCAGTCGTGGGCCAGGCACTGGCCGAGCAGATGTGGCCGGGCGCGGAGCCACTCGGGCGGCGGCTCTGGGTGTCCTGGGGCTCAGATGCCGGCACCACGGTCGAGGTGGTCGGTGTGGTGGGGAATGCGCGCTACTGGGGTCTGCATAACCAGACCCGCGCCGCCATCTACTTTCCCATCCAGCAGCAACCCGGTAATTACATGCAGCTGGCGATCCGGGTCCCCGGCAATCCGGCAGCTACCGTACCACTCCTCGAGCGCGAGCTGGCGGTCCTCGATCCCAACCTCCCGTTGCTCAACCCGAAACCTTATAGCGCGCTGGTCTCGGCCTCTATCGGTGACCGCCGCTACCCCATGCTGCTGCTGGCGATCCTGGCCGGGTTGGCCCTGGCGCTTTCCGCAGTGGGCCTCTACGGTGTGTTGGCCTATTTCGTGGGGGAGCGGACCCGGGAGATCGGCGTCCGCCGGGCGTTAGGCGCTACCGACGCATCGGTGATCGGCCTGGTGTTGGGCAAAGGCGGCCGATTGGTGGTGCTGGGATTGGTCCTGGGAGGTTTGGCGGTCCTGGGAACCACCCGCTTCCTGCAGGGCCTGCTCTACGAAGTCGGCACCGGGGACCCGATCGCGCTGGGGGGAGCCATCATGGTGCTGGCCGCCGTGGGTCTGGCGGCGAGCGCGCTGCCGGCTCTGAACGCCGCGAGGGTGGATCCAGCGATTACCCTAAGAGGGGAATAGATCGACCAGTCGGTCGGTCGGTCAGTCGGTCAGTCGGTCATCACAACTGGTCGGTCGGTCTGTCGGCCGACCGACTGCCCGACGGACCGACTGACCGACCTGTTATGATTTTCCGGTGGACAACCTCTGCCATTCCCTGGTCGGTGCCGCTCTGGCCGAGACCGGGCTCCGGCGCAGAACCCGATATGCCACCGCGGCACTGGTGCTGGGCGCGAATTTCCCGGACATCGATATTGCGGCCGGGTTCAGCGAACATGGCCTGGGATTCCGGCGCGGGATCACCCACGGGATCCTCGCGTTGATCGTGTTGCCGTTCGTGCTGACGGGCTTGCTCCTGGTGTGGAACCGGCTCGCGACCCGCTCTTCACCGCTCGAGACCAGCTCCACCGAGCTGCTGAAGCTCTCGGCGCTCGCCATCCTGACCCACCCGATCCTCGACTGGATGAATGTGTACGGCATGCGCTGGTTGATGCCGTTCGACGGCACCTGGTATTACGGCGACAGTCTCTTCATCGTGGATCCCTGGCTCCTGCTGATGCTGGGAGCCGCCTGGATCGGCGGGCGCAGGGCTCGCCTGCCGGACCAGGGTCTGCGCCGGGCGTCGGGAGAGCGCTTTGCCCGACGAATGGTGGCCCTGAGCGTGGCCTACGTGGTCGGCATGATGGCACTCACGCGATGGGGCCAGGCCGTGGCCGCGCGGGAGCTGGACCGGGAGAGCCCGGGACCCAGGCAGCTCATGGTCGCGCCGCCCTTTCTCGAATCCTGGCGGCGCGAAGTCACGGTAGACGCGGGAACCGGCTATCGCTTCGGATCGATCGATTGGGTGCCTCGGCCCACCCTCGAATTGAGCCAGGATGCGGTGGCGAAACAGTTGGAGCTGCTGGACGGGCTGCCGCGCACGGTGGCCCTCGAGGATCTGCTTGACTGGGCCCGGTTTCCATTCGCTGAGACCGACGGCCGGATGGTACATGTGGACGATGCCCGGTACGCCCGGGGCGGGCGTTCGTTCGCGGGGATCGTGGTACTGCTGGTCGAAGATGGTCGAAGATAGTCGAAGGCGGTCGAAGGCGGCTCTAGACGGCAGCGCGGAAGACCAGCTTCGACCTGCTTCGACTATCTTCGACCGCCTTCGACTGCAATCACTGCTTTCAGCACCTCCCGCCGTTCCACCGCCGCCAGCGCTTCCCCGGCGCGCTCGAGCGGGTAGCGGGCCGCCGCCAGGTCGCGCCAGGGAATCCGCCCGCTCCAGCGGGCGGCGAGCGCCACGGCCCGGTGGAAGTGGGAATAGTCCGAGCCCCAACATCCGCGCAGCTCCACGTGCTTCCGATTGATCTGAGCGTGGGGATTGATGGGCACCTCGCCGTGATCGGTGTACTGTCCCACCACCACTACCCTCCCGCCGTCGCGCACCAGATCCAGCGCCTGCGGCACCGCCTGGGGCGCCCCCGATGCTTCGATGATGACGTCTCCGCCCCGTCCGCCGGTCAGGGCGCGCACCTGCGCTGCGCGGTCCTGGGGAGGAATCTCCAGCCCAATGACGCTGGTGGCGCCCATGCGGAGAGCGTAGGCCCGCCGATCGGCCGGATCCCCGATGGCGATGACCTCAACCGCACCCGAAGCCGCCGCCAGCGCGACGGCGGATTGGCCCACCGGACCCGTACCCAACACCACGACGGTATCGCCCAGCTGGATGCGCGCCAGATCCACGGCGTGCAGGCTGGTCACCAGCCCGCAGCCACCACCAATGAACGTGTCCGGGGCAAGGGACGGTGGCAGCCGGATCAACTTCACCCCGGGCTTCATCCAAATCGCCTGGGACCAACCACCCAGCAGGCCTTCGCTGGCGCTGTAGGTGATCCCGTAGACCCGGCGCGAGGGACAGCGAGTGGTCTGCTTGGCCACCAGGCAGTACCAGCAGCGATTGCAGGTCTCGTGGACATCGAGGAACGTGACGACATCGCCTTCCCCGAGCGGCTGACCTTCGACATCGGTGACCGGACCCCTCATCGCGGCGATCCGTCCCACCGAGACGTGCCCCGGGATGATGGGATAGGGGACGCCCGCCAGCTTACCGCGGTGGAGATGGACATCGGTGCCGCAGACCTCGGAGAACATGGTCTCGAGCAGAACCGCGCCCGGCTGGAGCTCCGGAGCGGGAAACCGCTCGAGGCGGATCGCCTCGTGCGGGGCCGGCATCACGGCGGCGGTGTATCGCATGGATCTCATATCGTGGGGAGGTCGGACTGGCGGAGCAGACCCGCGCCCTCGAGCAGCCGGGCCTTCCGGGCCCGCAACGCAGCGACCGCCTCCTCGAACGTCACCAGGGCAAAATCGGGCCGGCTTCCCGGCGCACACTGCGCGAAGATCCCCAGGTCCGCGGTGATGACCACCGCGAGTTTGGGATATCCCCCGACGGTGGGACCGTCGGGCATGAGCACGATGGGTGCCCCGCCGTCGGGCACCTGAATGGCGCCGGGGCAAACCGGCTCCGACGGCAGCGAAGCCGCCCCGCGATGGCGAAGGGGCGGACCCTCCAGCCGATAGCCCATTCGATCCGACGCGGCGGCCACGGAGTAGTTGCCACCCAGCAGCAGGTCCCAGGCGTTCTCCTCGAACAGGTCGCTTTGGGGTCCCGGCACCACCCGTACCGTGGAACCAGCGTCGGGGCCGAAATCCGGCGGCAGAGACCAGGCCGGCTCCGGCGGAGGGGATGCGGCTTCCCCCAATGGGAGCCGATCGCCGCTCTTGAGCCTCCGCCCCTCGTGCCCGCCGAACCCTGCCACCAGATACGTGCTGCAGCTGCCAAGCACCGGTTCCACCGCGATTCCGCCGGCCACAGCCAGGTACGCGAAGCGGCGCTGCGGTAGACCGATCTCCACCTGGTCTTCCGGGCTCACCACCACGGCAGTCCAGGGCGGGACCGTCAAACCGTTGAGCGTGAGGGGTGCGCCTGCCGCCACCAGGGCACGCGGCTCCCGCAACTTCACCTGGCCCGATCCGAGGGCCCACTCCAATCCCGCCGCCTCGACCGGATTCCCCACCAGCAGGTTGGCCCAGGCGAGGGTCTCCGGGTCCATGGCTCCCGATGGAGGAATCCCCTTGGCCCGCAGGCCGCCGCGACCCCGGTCCTGCACCGTCATGAAGGGAGCTGCGCGGGTCACAGCGATCACGGCACGGCCTCGAACCGGACCGAGTCCCCTACGTCGAGCAGAGTGGGTGGATCGCGTCGGGGGTCGAACAACGCCAGATCGGTTCGGCCGATGAGGTGCCACCCGCCGGGCGTGTCGATCGGGTAGACCCCGGTCTGAACCCCGGCGATGGCCACCGAGCCGGCCGGGACTTTGCGCCGCGGTGCGGCGCGTCGCGGCAGCACCAGAGCAGGGTCGAGCTCTCCCAGAAAGGCGAAGCCGGGGACAAAACCCAGCAGAAAGACCCGATAGGCTCGCTGCTGATGGCGACGCACCACGTCCTCGATCCCCAGTCCCAGACGGGTCGCGACCTCTGCCAGATCGGGACCGTCATAGCGCACCGGGATGATCCACTCGCGGCCGGGAGCATCAGCCGCATCGGAGGTGACGCTCAGCGCAATGTCGAGCAGCTCGGCCGCGAGTCCCGCGGCCTCGCGCTCCAGCGGATCGAACCAGATCGCAATGGTGGTATAAGCCGGGACGACTTCTCGAACCGCGCGCGGCGGCCTTCGGGCCAGCCGGCCGGCGACGGCCAGGATCCGCCGGTGCACCACCGGGTCGATGACTTCTCCGAAGACCAACGTCAGGGCCGAGTCACCCAGCGGAACACAGCGGGGCTCGTTCATGGGGCAAACGGCGCGACTGTCACTCCCGACTGCTGCAGCCGCTCTCGCGTGGCGCGGAGCACGGTGAGCGCGGCCGGTCCATCCCCGTGCACGCAGAGCGAATCGGGCTCCAACTCGAGCATGGTTCCATCCCGGGCCTCGACTATCCGGTCCAGCACCATTCGCGCGGCCCGGTCGGCGCACAGCACCGGGTCACTCAGGACCGCGTCGGGCCGGCTCCGCGGCGTGAGCGATCCGTCGGGCTCGTAGTTGCGATCCACAAAGGCCTCGCGGGCGAACGGCAGACCCAGCCGTTCGGCCGCCCCGGCCATCTCGCCCCGCGGCAGCGCCAGCAGTACCAGCGCGGGATCGACTAGAGCCACGGCCCGGACAATGGCCTCGGCGGTCGCGCGGTCCTTCACGGCGGTGTTGTACAGCGCTCCGTGAGGTTTGACGTACTTGAGCGTGGCGCCTTCGGCCCGGCAGCACGCCGCCAGGGCCCCGATCTGATAAACCATCCACGCTTCGATCTCGGCAGGCGCCGCTTCCAGGGCGCGGCGGCCGAAGCCCAGCAGATCGGGGTAGCCGGGATGCGCGCCGATAGCGACCCCATGCCGCCGCGCCAGTCCCACGCTTTCGCGCATGACGACCGGATCGCCGGCGTGAAAGCCGCAGGCGATGTTGGCGGAAGTGACCAGAGGGAAGAGCTCGGCGTCGTGGCCCAGCCGCCACCGGCCGTAACTCTCACCCAGGTCGGCGTTCAGATCGATCCGGGGCACGGCGGGAATTTACTGCTGCTGCGGGGCTCGCGCGGGAAGAAGCGTGTCGGGTTTCTGGATCTTGAAAGCGAAATTCTGCTGCACCAGCTGGCGGACCTTCTGGCCGCCCAGGATGGCGGGGCGGAAGCGCATCCGGGGGAGGGCCTTCCTCACCGCCTCGACGAAGTCGGTGTGGCTGGCTTTCACCACCTGGAGGCTGGTCGAATCCGCGACCCCCGTGGTATCCACCACATAGATGACGAAGGCGTTTCCCTGAATCTCCTGCCGCAACAGGTTGAGCGGGTACTCGGGGGCGGCGCTCCATTCAAACCGTTTCACCGCGGAATCGACATCGATCTCAAGGTGGATGGAGTCGCCCAGCAACGAAGGCAGGTCAATGGAGATCGGCGCCGGGGCGGCCGATTCGCCCGAATCCGCCATCAGCGGACCGGTGCCCATGGCCGGGGCCCCGCCGGTGCCGGTGTCGTTCTCCTTTCCGGGATCCTGCGAGGTGGAACTGTTCCACCGGGCCGCGTCGGCGCCACGCTGGGCCGAAGGGTTGTCCGGCGGCACCAGGAAAGTGACGAACTGCTCCATCAACCCCGGTTGATCGGGCGTGTCGCGGTAGGCAGCCACCAGAAACAGCACCAGCACGGCGTGGATGGCGATACTCACCGCCATCCCGGCTGGGGTGCTCCGGTTTTCGTGTGATTCCAGCAGGAGGTGCATTTAGGGTACTCCGACGTCCCCCGAAACATAAGACGCCGTAGGGGTCCTCGCCTATACCCTTCCCTGGTCTGACCAGACCCTACGTACCGGGGGCCGCGCAGGATCCACGCCGCAGTTCCTGAGGGCTCGTTCAAGAACCTCCAGAATGAGGTCGAAGTGCACGGTTCCAGTACGCTGAATCCACTCGTCCTGGCACCCGATCGAGCGGGCCGCCGCCAGTAGCAGCTCCTCGGTCGGAGCCAGCAAATGGGCGGTTCGGTGGCCCCGCAGGCGAAACAGGTTCTCGTGGACGGCGATTCCCCCCGAGGTGGCCCAAGACCGGGCCAGAAGCACTTCCCGGGTGCCGAAATAGCGCCACCCCGGCTCGGTCACTCCTCTCCTCGCACCGGACGTCGTCCCAGTTTGGTATCACCCCGGCGCTTCTTGCTCCTGATCCGCCGTTCGACCGACGCGCGGGTCGGTTTGGTTTTCCGACGGGGCCGGGCCACCTGGAGCGAGGCGGCGAGCAGCCGCACGAAGCGCTCGACCGCGGCGTCGCGGTTCTGACTCTGACTGCGTCGCTCGGCGCTGACCACCCGGATCCG
>DASWKS010000184.1:0-2922 GCA_036396495.1 Gemmatimonadales bacterium | reverse complement strand
TGGATCCGGGTGTTCATCTCCATGAAATAGAAGCGGCCGTCGCGGTCGAGCAGGAACTCGATAGTGCCGGCGCCCACGTAGCCGATGGCGGACGCGAGCCGGACCGCCGATTCACCCATGCGGGCCCGGAGCTCGTCGTCGAGAGCGGGGCTGGGACTCTCCTCGACCAGTTTCTGGTGCCGGCGCTGGACCGAACAATCCCGTTCACCCAGGTGAACCACCCGGCCGTGGCTGTCTCCCAGAATCTGGATCTCGACATGGCGCGGCCGGGCCAGGTACTTCTCCACGTACACATCGCCGTTGCCGAAGGCTGACAGGGCCTCGTTCTGGGCCAGGCTGAACAACTGGCCGAACTGTTCCGGATCCTGAGCGATGCGCATGCCCTTGCCGCCCCCTCCGGCCGTCGCCTTGATGATCACCGGAAATCCGATGCCCCGGGCCACCTCCAGCGCCTCGTCGGCATCCGCCAGAATGCCGGTCGAACCGGGCGCGGTCGGTACCCCCGCCTCCTGCGCCAGCCGGCGGGCCGAGGCCTTGTCTCCCATCTGACGGATCTGCTCACCGGTGGGGCCCACGAAGGTGATGTTGGAGGCCCGGCAGGTATCGGCGAACTCGGCGTTCTCGGCCAGAAAGCCGTAGCCCGGGTGGATGGCGTCGGCCCCGGTGATCTCGGCCGCGGCGATGATGGCGGGAATGCGAAGGTAGGACATCCGGCTGGGGGCCGGGCCGATGCAGACGTCATCGTCCGCGAAGCGGACGTGGAGCGACTCGCGGTCCGCCTCGCTGTAGACCGCGACAGTGCGAATGCCGAGTTCCCGGCACGCGCGGATCACCCGCAGGGCGATCTCCCCGCGGTTAGCGATCAACACCTTGTTGAACATCAAATGTTCCGGTCGCCGCCGAGAACGAGACCGGGCATCGCGGACAACGAATGATCGGACGCTGAGGAGATACCCGAGGCCCTGAGCGCGAATTCGCTCGGATTGGTGGCGTAGAACAGGGCGCTCTCGTAGCTGATGGCGCCGTGCTTGTACCACTGCATGAGCGACTGGTCGAAGGTCTGCATCCGGTACGACATCGACCCTTCGGCGATGAGATCCGGGATGTTGAGCGCCTTGGCCACGTCGCGGACGTTCTCGGCCACGGCCGCGGTGTTGATGAGCACCTCGCAGGCGGGAACCCGGCCCCGACCGTCGGCCCGGGGCACCAGCCGCAGCGAGATGATGGCCGCGAGCGCGGTCGAGAGCACCGAACGGATCTCGGTGTGTTCGTGGGGCGGATAGAACGACAGCACCCGGTTGATGGACTGGGTCGCGTCGGTGGTGTGCAGGGTGGAAAAGACCAGGTGCCCGGTATCGGCCGCCTTGAGCGCGGTGTCGAGGGTTTCCTGGTCCCGGATTTCGCCGATCAGGATGACGTCGGGGTCCTGCCGCAGCACATGGCGCAGCGCGGTGGAGAACGAGAGAGTGTCGCTGCCCACCTCGCGCTGCGAGATGTTGGACATGGCGTCGCGGTGCAGGAACTCGATCGGGTCTTCGATGGTGATGATGTTCACCCGGCGATGCCGGTTGATGTGGTTCATCATCGCCGCCAGCGCCGTCGATTTGCCCGAGCCGGTGACACCGGTCACCAGCACCAGCCCGCGCGGCTTGAGCGCGACTTCTTCCAGGACTTCGGGAAGGTTGAGCTCCTGGATCGACTTCACCTCATAGGGGATGGACCGGAGCGCGAACGCCAGCGTGCCGCGCTGCTGGTAGATGTTGGTCCGGAACCGCCCCACGCCCGGCACGCCGATGGCAAAGTCGGCTTCCTTCCGTTCCGCGAACTCCTTGATCTGCCGCGGAGTCATGATCTGTTCCGCCAGCGCTTTCAGATCCTCGGGTCGGAGCGGCTGCATGTTGAGCGAGTTGAGCTCGCCGTTGAGCCGAATCGCGGGGGGACGGCCCACTTTGAGCAGCAGGTCGGACGCCGCGCGCTGGACCATCTGGGAGATGGCCTGCTTGAAGTTGAAGAGCGGAGCGGAGGCAAAGGACTCGACGTCTTTATCAGCCATTGGGGTCCACCCGGAAGAGGACCTGGCCGTACTCGACCGGCGTGGCGTCTTCCACACTGACCTCGCGGATCACACCACCGAGCTCGGCTTCGATCTCGTTCATGATCTTCATCGCTTCGACGATGCACACCGTCTGCCCGGCCGCGACCCGCTGGCCCACCCGGACATAGGGCTCGGCACCCGGCTCCGGCGCAGCGTAGAAGGTCCCGACCATCGGCGATCTGATCTCCTTGAGCTGGACCGCCGGAGCGGGGGCGGCCACCGGCGCCGCCCCGGCAGATGGGTGATGCGCCCCCGGGGCGATCGACACCGGGACCGGGGCCGGCACCGAATTGGTGGCGGTGCGAGTGATCACCACCCCGGTGCCGAAGAGGCCCTTCACTTCGATCGACCCGATTTCCGGGGTGGCACGCAGCAGCTCGACGAGCCGGCGGACGTCCTTGACGTCGATGCCCCGGAAACCGGGGACCTGAGCCAGCAGCTCCGCGAGTCGCTGAGTGTCTTCGGGGTTCATAGTGGGCGGTCGAAGGTGACTTCGCCCGGAGCTACGGCACCACCCGCAGCGGGGGGGCGCCGGGCGAAAGGAGCGCCGGCCCATGGGCCGTGAGGAGGACATCGTCTTCCAGACGGATGCCTCCCCAGTCTTCAAAATAGACGCCCGGCTCGACCGTGACCACGGCTCCGGCCGGAAGCAGGCCGTCGGCCGTGGGGGCAAGGCGGGGGTCTTCGTGTACTTCCAGGCCGATGCCGTGGCCCAGCGAGTGGCGGAAGGCGGCTCCCAGGCCGGCGCCGCTGAGGCTGACGCGCGCCAGCCGGTCGGCTTCCTGGCCGGACTGTCCGGGCCGCAGGCCCGCGATGGCGGTCTGCTG
>DASWKS010000183.1:0-22310 GCA_036396495.1 Gemmatimonadales bacterium | reverse complement strand
ACCGCGACGTTCGAGCTCACCGGATGGAACGAAAAGCCGTTGGATGAAGGCGAGGTGCTGCCGAAAATGACCCGTGCCAGCGTCTCCAAGAAGTTCCAGGGCGACGTGGAGGGCGAGAGCAAGGTGGAGTACCTGATGATGTACCGGGATGATGGCACCGCCACCTATGTCGGGCTGGAGCGGATCACGGGACAGCTGGCGGGCAAGCGCGGCAGCTTCGTCCTGTTGCACGAAGGCGTGTTTGAGGACGGAGTATCGAAGACGACCTGGACGGTGGTGCCGGGATCGGGGACGGGAGAGCTGGCCGGGCTCAAAGGTAAGGGTGGCTTTGCGTCGGGCCACGCAGAGCGATATCCCATCACCCTGGAATACGAACTCGCCTGACTCCACCAGGGAGAGTCAGGCGAGGTACGAAATCAGCGGGCGCGCCGGGCCTGCTCCCGAGTGTCTTCGGAAGCTCGTTGGGGCGTGCCGAGCTTCACGCCGGCCCGCCTGGCCTTGGAAAGGCCGATGGCGATCGCCTGTTTGGTCGAGCGGGCGCCGTGCTTGCCTTCGCGGAGGTGATGGATTTCTTCCCGAACGAATTCGCCGGCCTGGGTCGAGGGGGATTTCCCTTCCCGGGCGGCCGCGAGCGCGCTTTTGGGGAGTTTTTTCAGGCATGGTCACTCGTCGGTGGTCATCAGGGGCTGCTCGCCGTCTGTATGAGAGGTGACGTGTGCGGTGGAAGGACGCTCACACCGTGGCGACGGCGGTCACGTAGGCGCGGATCAACGGATGATCGGCATCCGCGAGGGCGGAGCGCTCCGGTTGATACAAGGTCGCGAAAAAGAAGGGATGGTCTTCCAGCTCTATCGCGCGAACTTCACCAGCCTGGTCGCGGGCCGCAACCCGGAGGGGGCCGTTCTCGAGTCGGCTGGCCCAGGTGGGATTGAGGCCGTAGTTGCAGTGGTACCCTTCCGTGGCTTCCAGGGTTCCGTACAGCGCCGCCAGTCGGGTTCCGGGCAGCAGCTGAATCGTGCCCTTCACCTCGACCATGCTGCACGAAAGGAGCGCAATCACCGGATCGCTGGCGGCGGGCTCGAGCTCGGCATGCGCCGCAGGTTCGACGCCCCATTCAGATTCGGCATACTCCAGCAAGGCGTGCTGAAATCCGGCGCAGGTACCGAGGTAGGGGCGGTGGGAGGTTCGGGCGAAGCGGATTGCCGCGAGAGCGCCCCGAGTGTTGGCGTAGGGACTGGCCGGAACCAGCCACACGCCGGCGTAGCCCGAGAGCCGGGCGGAAATATCGCCCTCGAGTGAGGCGGTGCCGATCCAGTCCCAGGTCACCGCTCGGCCGCTGGCGCGCACGGCGCGCTCGAGGGCCAGCGGGATGGCCCGGTGAGCGGTGACGGCCGGCGAGTAGTCCCCCACGAGCGCTATGCGAGGCATGGGGAGAATTTAGTGGTACAGCGGTATCTTCCAGCGTTCGACCAGGAGGTTCACATGTCTCGGCTGCGGTTCCCCGCGTTGGCCATCGTGCTCTTCGCGGTTGCCTGCTCGAGTGGCGGGGATTCCTCCTACGGACCGAACCCGCCGCCTCCCCCCCCGCCGGCACCACCTCCACCGCCTCCCGCGCCCGGGACGGTAGACATCCGGGACAATTTCTTCACCCCCACGCCGATCACCGTGACGGCCGGTACCACCGTCACCTGGAACTGGCGCGGTGGCTTGGAACACACGCTGACGTTCGAGGACAACGTGGGTTCGTCGCCCGGGAAGACCACCGGCAGCGTGGACCGTACCTTCGGCACGGCCGGCACATTCCGTTACCGGTGTACCAACCATTCCACCAGCTTTACCAGCGGGATGATCGGCTCGGTCGTGGCGCAGTAACGCTCACTGGAGTTGCGGCAGGCCGGAACGTTCCCCGCGCTTTCCGACACCGAGCACCCCCGCCGCGATCCGTTCCAGGATGTGGCGGGTCATGCCCATTGCGAGCTCGTGCTCGCCCATGAACACCCGGCCGACGCGAGCGGACTCCAGCAGGACCCGGTCAGCTTCCGTGTGGGTGCGGACCACGGAATCGATGGTGGGGTTCAGTCGGCGGGCGGTTTCGATCATACGGCCGGCCGCGAAGGCATCGGGCACCGCGACCACCAGCATGCCGGCCCGCGCGATGTGTGCCTGAATCAGTACTGCCGGCTCGGCGGCATCTCCCGAGACCGCCGCCAGGCCATCCTGCCGCAAGGCTTCCACAACCTCCCGATTCTGTTCGGCCACGACGAACGGTACGTCCGCATCGACCAGCGCCCGGCCGATCCGGCGGCCCACCCGGCCGTAGCCGACCAGCACCACGTGGCCGGTGAGGCGATGCAGATCGACGCTTTGGGGGAGCTCGGCCAACGGGTCGTCGGACCGTTCCAGGGCACGGGCCAGATTGGAGCGAGACCGGATCCAGGCCTGGGCTGGCTCGATCAGCCGAAACACGACCGGGTTCAGTGAAATCGTCAGCAGCGCCCCGGCCAGGATGAGACTTCGCGCTTCGGTGGGCAGCAGCCCGAGCGAGACGCCCAGGCCGGCCAGGATGAAGGAGAATTCGCCGATCTGGGCCAGGCTGGCTGAGACGGTCAACGCGGTGTTCAGCGGGTAACGAAACGCCAGCACCAGGCCGAAGGCAGCCAGCGATTTCCCCACCATGATGATGGCGACCACCGCCAGCACCTGGAGAGGCTGCCTGATCAGCGTGGCCGGATCGAACAGCATCCCCACCGAGACGAAGAACAGGACCGCGAAGGCGTCGCGGAGCGGGAGCGATTCCTGGGCGGCCCGCTGGCTCAGATCGGACCCGCCCACCACCACACCGGCGAAGAACGCACCCAGCGCGAACGAGACCCCGAACAGCGCGGCCGAGGCGTACGCCGTGCCTAACGCAACCGCGATGACGCACAAGGTGAAAAGCTCGCGCGACCCGGTGCGAGCCACCTGGGCCAGCAGCCATGGGAACGCCCGTCGTCCCGCGATCAGCATCACCGCGATGAACGCCGAGATCTTGGCCAGGGTCAGGCCGACGGTAAGCGGCAATGACCGGGCCGCGGCCTCGGCCGGTCCGGTTCCGCCCAGCGAGGCTGCCAGGGGCGGGAGCAGGACCAGCGCCAGCACCATCACCAGATCCTCGACCACCAGCCAGCCCACCGCGATTCGCCCGTTCACCGAGTCCAGCACGCCGCGGTCCTCCAGCGCGCGAAGCAGGACTACCGTGCTGGCCACGGACAGTGCGAGTCCGAATACCAGGCCGGTACCGAGGCTCCACCCCCACAGGCTGGAGACCGCGATACCGAGCAGGGTCGCCACGATGATCTGGGCGATCGCTCCGGGCAGGGCGATGCCGCGGACCGACAGCAGGTCTTCCAGCGAGAAGTGCATCCCCACGCCAAACATCAGCAGCATAACGCCGATCTCGGCCAGCTGCTGTGACAGGGAGATGTCCGCGATGAATCCGGGGGTGAAAGGGCCGATCAGGATTCCGGCGAGCAGATACCCGACCAGACCGGGCAGGCCCAGCCGGGTGGTGATGAAGCCCATCACCAACGCCAGCCCCAGGCCGGCCGCGATGGTGGCGATCAGTGCGACGTTATGCGGCAAGATCCGGAACCCTGCAGGCCATGGCCCAATCTAGCCCCGGTGTTGGGGCATCCGAACCAGGGTGCCGGGACCGGACTAGGATCGCTGTCGGGCGGCCCAATCTTTCAGTTTGATGGAGCTGATGCCGAACTCCTGCTCCAGTCGTTGGATGTCGACGTTGAAGCCCACCCGGTCGAACCACTCGAGCATGAGGGCGGTATCGTCGCTGTGCTGGCGGATTTCCTCGATCGGGATGCGAACGAATTCGATCTGGCGGCCCAGTCCCTGGCCCAAGGTGGCGGCGGCCTCGGGCATGGTGGCGGCGTCGCCGGCGAGGTCGATCTCGCGCCGGCTGAGCCGGGACGCGTCGGTGAAGGCCCGGGCGCCGTATTTCCCGATGTCTTCCACCGCGATCATCTGCAGTACCGTGGCCGGATCCAGGGCGGCGGTGAGCTTGCCGCCGTTCAGGAACATAGGTAAGAAGAGATTCTCCATGAAGAAGACCGGCCGTAGAATGACGTGCGAGGGGAAGCCCAGCTCCCGCACCACTTCCTCAACCCGCCATTTGTTGTCGAAGTGCGGGATGCCGGTCTTGCGGTGGGCGGAGGCTACCGAGCTGTAGACGTAGTGCTGCACTCCGGCCTGATGGGCCAGGGCAGCGAGCCGCTTACCCTGCTCCTCCTCTTTCTGGACCCCGGCTTCCCGGTAATTCTGAACCGCGAAAACACCCCACGCGTCGTCCAGGGCGTGGCGAAGCGACTCGGCGTCATCCAGATCGCCCCGGACCACGGTGACTCCGCTCTGCTGCAGCGCCTGGGCAGCCGTGCTCTCCGGCTTGCGGGTCATGGCCCGGAGCCGGAATCCTTTCCCGGCCAGCGCACGAGCAACCGCGCCACCCTGTTTGCCGGTCGCACCAGTGATCAAGACGAGAGGCTGAGTCGGCAAGGTGTTGTCCAGTTGGTTGCGGCCGGAAATAGACAGGCCGACAGGCCGGGCGCAAGGCGGAGGGCCACCTTCAGGCCGTCACGGCCTCATTGGTAGAGCGCCTCCGGATTCACCCCGTCCAGTTCCCTCAGGAAGCCGGCCACGCGTTCCACCACGGCTTCGAAGAACCGGGCGCCTTTGGATTCGGCGGCGGCCGATGGATCCCCGACCCCGGTGTCGTCGGTCACCTCGATCCATTTCCGCGGCGTCCAGGCCCATCCCTCGCGAAAGGCCTGTACTCGGAACTGGCGGGCCCGGCCGGGACCCGCCTCGCTCAGCGGCCGGACCAGTCGAGGCGCCAGATGGAGCATCATGCTGGTCTCGAGCTCGCCGGCGTGATCGCCCGGCAACGAGAAGAAGGGCCGGGGATCCACGCACGCGTACCAGTTGAGCTGGCACAGGAGCAGTTCGGTCTCGGGCTGCAGCTCCCGGATGATCTGCCGGAAGTCATTCCCGCCATGCCCGTTGAGTATCACGAGCTTGTGGACGCCGTGGGGGGCCAGACTCCGCAGCAGATCGCGTAACAGGGCGGTCTGGGTGCTGGGGTTCAGGTTGAGGCACAGGGGGATCTCGCGCTGGCCGGTATTCACGCCGAATGGAATCGATGGCAGCACCACGACCCGGGCACCGGCCTCGCTGGCGCGACGGGCCGCCTCAATGGCGACAGCCTCGGACTGGATGGTGTCCGTCGCGTAGGGGAGGTGACGATTGTGGGCTTCAGTGGCGCCCCAGGGCAGAACCGCCACTTCGAATGGGGCCTCCCGCACCGAGGTCCAGGTCGCTTCGGCCAGGACGAACGGACGGCTGGAGGCGGTCACCTGGACTCATCCATGATGGCGGATCCCCCGGTGCTAGGGTGCATTGGGCGGGCGCTGCGTGCGTAACTGTTTGGCCTTGGTGGCCGAAGACGCCTCGCGGGAACTCGGATCGGCGCTCGGCCGTAGTATACTCGCGAACTCCGGGAGGGGTCGGTTGGGTATGCGGAACGGCAGCTGGGTGACGGCAGTAGCGCTGGTCGGCGCGGCTCTCGGATGTCGGGTGCTGGAGCAGGTACCGGGCCGGCTCTTCGATCACCGGACGCCCCGGGAGCGCTACGAGGCGAGTCTCCAAGGCGCCGGCCTGGCGGGCACTGCGCTGGTGCGGGACTGGACCACGGCGGCGGAGCGGGCCCTGCGCGAGGCGCCCGCCGTCAAGGCTCCCCACGTGGAAGAGGCTTACCTCCCGCCGGCCGAACCCGCGGCACTGGCACTTCGGGTCAAGGCCCGCCGGGGTCAGCGAATCCGGTTCGAGACCGAGCTGCCGGGCGACTCGGTGACGCTGGTTTTTCTGGAAGCCTGGGAAGTGGGGACTGACTCCGCCGCGACCTTCCGGCAGGTGGCGACGGCCGACAGCGGCGAACGGGCGATCAGCTTCGAGCCGCGCCAGGACGGTGAGTTCGTCTTCCGGGTCCAGCCCGAGCTGCTGCGCGGCGGGCGGCTCCGAATGTCACTCCAGGTGGGGCCGATCCTGACGTTTCCTATTCTCAACGGCCGCGACCGCGATGTCGGCAGCCGTTTCGGGGCGCCCCGCGACGGCGGCGCCCGCGATCACCACGGCATCGACATCTTCGCGCCGCGCGGCACGGTGGCGGTGGCGGCAGCCGAGGCGAACGTGGTGCGGGTCGAGACCACGGCCCGCGGCGGCAGAGTGGTCTGGCTCCGCGACCGGCGGGGCAACGCGCTGTACTACGCTCATCTCGACCGGCAGCACGTGAGCCAGGGCGACCAGGTCACACCGGGCGACACCATCGGCTGGGTGGGGAACACCGGCAACGCGGTGACGTCGCCGCCGCACCTGCATTTCGGGGTCTACCGTCGGGGGGAGGGGCCGGTGGATCCCTGGTGGTTCGTGCATCGGCCCCCCGGCGAGCAGCCCCCGCTCGCAGCCGACACCACGATGCTGGGCGCGTGGACTCGGACCCCAAAGGACCGGATCGCCCTCCGGGACCGGCCCGATGGGCGCGCTACGCAGCTGGGCTCGATGCCGCGTCACACCGCCATGCGGGTCCTTGCGGCGGTGGGCGACTGGTATCGGGTTCGGCTGCCGGACCGGAC
Organism: Gemmatimonadales bacterium; assembly: GCA_036396495.1. GTDB lineage: Bacteria > Gemmatimonadota > Gemmatimonadetes > Gemmatimonadales > GWC2-71-9 > SZUA-320. The sequence continues at coordinate 15,633 of DASWKS010000183.1, read as the reverse complement.
TACCGGCTACGTGATCGCACGTTCCATCGAACCCGCGTTGGACGCGGTGGAAACCGCCACGCTGAAACGAGGGAATGCGGTGCTGTCACAGCCGGGTGACACCAGCAGGCCCGCGGAGATCATCGCGGAAATGGCGGCCGGTGATTCCGTGGCCGTGCTGGGCCGGTTTGGAGACTATCTCCTGGTGCGCACTCCGGCGGGGCGCGCCGGCTGGGTGGGCAAGTAGATCCCGTCAGGGCGTGCGATCGAGTCGCCAGAGCTGGATGACCGGTCGACCCGCGGAGTCTTCCGAGGCGACGATGACCCGCTGAGGCAGGATCAACGGTCGCGTCACCCGGTGGAGCAACCCGATCCACGCGCAACTGCACACCGCCGGGTTGGCGCTCGAGCGGGGCCGGCTGCTGACCCGGGGGGGCCACACCTGGCTGCGCACGGTGGCGGGGCCGTGAGCTGGCGGGTGTCGCAGGGCCATCTCGATGACGAGCTGTGGCCCACCGATCAGGATCTGGGTCACACCCACGCCGCCGTCACGCTCGAGATCGATACCTACCTGCCCCTGCTGGTACAGCGCCCGACCCACTGACCGCGGCGAAGCCCGAGGGTCAGCGGTTCGGCTCGGGTCTGCCTCCCGGCTTCCATTCCGGCCGGGGCCCGTCGGCCAGAATCCGGACGGCCTTGACCGCGGCGTCGATCACCTGGGCCATGTGCTGATAGTCCAGCCGGTCCGGCTCATCCGACGGACGGTGGTAGTCGGCGTGAAGGTTGAAAGTCGACAAGGTATGGGCTGGTATCCCCCGCAGCGCGAAGGGGTAGTTGTCGCTCCGGCGGAAGAAATTCTGGTCGGGCCGCGGGTCCGGCACGATCGGGATGCCGCCCGCTTTCAGCTGGTCACCCATGTTGGATCGTTCGTATCCGGTGAGCCAGGCCCGGCCCGCTCCGCCCGCCAGCGAATCGGGCCGGCCGATCATCTCGATGTTGAAGTTGGCCACGGTCTTCTCCAGCGGGCGCACCGGGGCGGTCAGGTAGCGCTGGGTGCCGAGGCCGCCCAGTTCTTCGCCGGTGAAAGCGACGAACACGACGCTGCGGCGGGGGACCGGCCCCAGGTGAATCAGCCGCGCCACTTCGAGAAGCGCGACGGTGCCCGACGCGTTGTCGTCGGCGCCGTTGAACACCGTGTCGCTGGTGGCGCTGTCGATCCGCCGCATCCCCACGTGGTCGTAGTGGCCGCTGACCAGCACCACTTCCCCCCTGAGCTCGCCGCCCTCCACCACGCCGATGATGTTCCAGGCGGCTGTCCGCCGCTCGGCCGGCACCGTGTCCAGCGCCTCCATGCTGGGCGCCACCATCAGTCGTCCGGTCGCCGCCCGCGACAAGGGAACCCGCTGATAGAATCCGCTGTCGCCCGCCGGAGCGAGCCCCAACCGTTGCATCTCGCCCGCCAGGAACCGGGCCGCGCGCTCGATGCCGCGGGTGCCGGTGCGACGGCCCTCCATGCTGTCCGCCGCCAGAGTGAAGACCAGCGACCGCACCCGATCCGGCTCGACCGGAGGCGGCGCCGACGGGGGCGCGGGAGCGGAACAGTCGGCGGCCGCCAGCAACACCGCGGTGAGTAGACGGATTCTCATGAATGACCGGCGAAAGGGTTCAGCGGGACGTGGCCCAGGGAAGGTACCCCAGCGGAATGGTGCCCGGATCGCAGGTCATGGCGAAGTCGTTCCGCCCCACCCGCACGATGGTGCCGCTCAGCTGCAGGGGCGGTTCGCCGTGAATCCACTGGAGCGTTCCGCTGATGCGACTGCCGACCTGGGGGCGAACCAGCGAGGTGTGGAGAATCCGCAGACCGCTGAGTGAGGCATCGAGCACATCGTGACGGCCCATGGGCAGCAAGAACGTCGGCCGCTGGAATGGGGTAAAGGTGACGCGAGTGTGACTGCGCCGATCGCTGGACGAAACCGGTCCGGGTGTGGGAGGTGTCATGACGGCCCCCTCTGAGAGCCGCCTCAAAAATGCCTAACCTGCCCCGCTCCCGCCAGAGGGCTCGCGGGCTGTCTCCATATCGCGCCATCCTATGGCGGACCACGCAGTGCGGCAGGATCCCTCCCCAACAGGCTGTGGAGGATCCGGCTGGTGTCCCACCGCGGGTGCCGCCGCTGGAGCGTGGCCAGTTCCGTCTCGGAGCACTGAGGCTGGGTCGACCTGACCTGGCGGCAATGCACCACGACGTCGAGCAGCGGCGTTGCCACGGGCGTCGCGGCTTCGTTGCCGAACCGCATCAGGAACGCGAGCGCGGTCCCCGCGGCATTGGTGACCAGCGAATCCCGGAGCGCGCTGGTGAACCGCCGGGGGTCCATCGGGTGGTTGTTGTTGCGAAACCAGTCCGCCCCGACCCGGGCGTATTGCTGCCGCGTGGCCGCGACATAGCGGCGGCGCACCGGACCGTCCGGCTCCCGGGGATACAGCGTTACGTCGCGCCCCGAGTCCGCGTCGTACAGCCGGAGCTCGGCGGAGTGGGTCGGGGCGAAGTGAATCATACTCTGGTGATACACCGCGAGGCCGCCCGGAAGCAATCGCAGCAACCACCCGTCGAGTGCCGCCACCGGAGCCAGGTCCCGGGTGAATACCAGCAACGTTCCCGCGGAGGGGTTGCCGTGAGTGTCGAGGAAAACGTGGCGCGCCGTAGGGTGGATGGCCACGACGGAGCCGATATCCCGGCCGGGCTCGCCCAGGCGGCGGCGCTCGATGGCCGCGTGGGTCCAGACCCCCGCGACGCGGTCGAAGCTGCTCAACCGCAGCGTGTCGGGAAAGGAAACGCCGCTGGTGTCGGCGAAAACGAAGGCAATGACGAAGAGGTCGCCCGCGTTCTCGACGGCGTAGCCGGTGATCGGGTGGTCGAGGTCGCCGGCCGCCAGGCCGCGAGCCGGCAGGGCGTACTCGCCCAGGATGGTCCCCAGCGTTTGGGCCGGAGCCGGGGCCACGGCGAGCAGGAGCAGCGCGACAGCGCCGCCGAGTCGAGTTACTTCCGCCGGCAGGGTACCCGCCAGAAGATCAGGAGATCGCCGGTTTCCCGGTCGAAGGCCTCGTACCGCTCGACCGTAGCCCCCGGGAGCGGCTCCCACCCCTGCATGCTCACTGGGAGCGATGGCGGGAGGTCTTGGCGGAGCGCCTCCGGCGACTCGTCCCATTCCAGCGCCATCGCCCTGAAATCGGAGTGCTTCCGGGGGAAGGCGCCCACAGGGACGCGCTTCACCACACCGAAGAAGCGGATCTCGGCGCGGGTGGCCTCATGTTCCTTGGTGACGCTCTCCCAGAACCGGGCACCGACCACCTGGTTTCGCGGCGGGCGTTTCGACATCCCGTCCTCACCTGTAAGCCCTGACCTTATCCCGCTTCCTACCAATCGAACCCCGGATATAAGGTAAGGGCTACCGGAGGGGGCCCGGATAGTCCCGCGAAGGGTCAGACCCCGAAGGGCCAGGTCTCGGGCAGTCCTTCTCCCGCCGCCGGGACGGGGAGGGGATCCACCGCCCGGGTTTCGTCGAACCAGATCCACTCGTCGAATTGCTGTGGCAACGAGGCGTAGAAGTAGTGGCTCTGCACCTCGGTACGTGGCCGGTAGATCACCCCGATGGCCCGCTCGAGCCGCTCCGACATGAGTGCCTCGCGGGCCGCGCGGCTCGGCGCGGTCCGGAGCGGCAGCAGGAACGCCGGGAGCGCCGTGTCATGGCAGACCCGCTCGTAACTCTTGGGGTGCGAGGGGCGGACCTGCATGACCTCCATGGCTCCGTCCCAGTCATGCGCCGCGGCAACGGTGCCGTGGTCGGTGCCGAAACCCACCAGATACGCATCTTCGCCGAACCGGGTGCGGCAGAGCTCGCCCAGATTGAGCTCGCCCCGGGCGCCCATCTCGGTCGCGCGAGCGTCGCCCAGATGGGAGTTGTGGGCCCACACGACGGCCCGGGCACCGGGACCCCGATGCTCGAGCAGCGCGGCGAGGGTGTCGAACATGTGGCGATCGCGCAGGTTCCAGGACTCCCTGGACCCGTAGTACATCGCCCGGTAGTACCGCTCTGCGTTGGCGACGAGCTGGGCGTTGCGCTCCGCTTCGAAGAAACGCTCGCCGTCGCGCGACGCATAGTCGAGCCGCCTGCGCAGCAGGTCATCCAGGATGGTCAGCGTCTGGTGTTCACAGCCCTCGAAATCGCCTCGGAGCACCGCGGCACCGTAGGCAGCCGGGCTTCCTTCCCAGGGCGACAGACAGCCATAACGGGCCCGGGCGGCCGCGGCCGCTTCGGGATCCACTTCACCCAGATACGCGACGACCGATCGGAGCGAGGTGTAGAGACTGTAGAGATCCAACCCGTAGAACCCGGTCCGCCGCTCGAGATCGGGTTGGCCGGCGTTCCAGCTGCGCAGCCAATCCGCGAAGTCAAGGACTTGGCGGTTGGCCCACATCCAGGTGGGAAAGCGCGTGAAGGCCTCCTCGGCATGCGGGTCCGGGACGCCGTCGCGCACGTAGCGATCGATCCGCCGGGCATCCGGCCAATCGGCCTCGACCGCGACGATGGTGACCCCGGCCCGCTGGATCAGTTGCTGCGTGATCCGGGCCCGCATGCGATAGAACTCGGCGGTGCCGTGGGTCGCCTCGCCTAACAGGATGACGGTGGCGTGCCCGGCCCGCTCGATCAGGCGATCGAGGTTGGCGCTGTTCAGGTCGGTGAACGGCTCCGCGGCTCTCGCCACCAGATCGGTCACGCCCGCCGGTCGGGCCGGCGCCGGCTTCGGCCGAGCCGGGTCGCCCCAGCCTTCGGCGCCGATCAGGGGGACGAAGCGGACGCTGCCCAGATCCTCCCGGAGGAAGTCGTTCTGAGCGGTCCGGCGGAGCCGCAGCAAAGTCTGCTCCCGCTGGGTCGCACCGATGGGGATCACCAGCCGGCCGCCGATCGCCAGCTGCTGCTTGAGCGCCGCGGGAATGTCCGGACCCCCGGCGGCCACGACGATGGCATCATAGGGAGCGTGCTCGGGCCAGCCGAGACTGCCGTCGCCGGTGCGGACCTGGACGTTGCGGTACCCGAGACGCCTCAGGCGCCCTTCCGCGGCCAGGGCCAGGCTCTGGTGTCGCTCGACGGTGTAGACCTCTCCGGCCAGGACGGCCAGCACCGCGGCCGCATAGCCCGACCCGGTGCCCACCTCGAGCACCCGGCTCCGGGGGCCGAGCTCCAGGGCCTGCATCATCCAGGCGACGATGTAGGGCTGTGAGATCGTCTGCTGTTCGTCGATCGGGAGGGGGGAATCCTGGTAGGCGAATTCCACCAGCTCATGCGGGACGAACTCTTCCCGGGGCACCCCCCGCATCGCGGCCAGCACCCGCTGATCGTTGATCCCGCGCGCCTCAAGCTGGCGGGTGACCATCTCTTCCCGGAGCAAAGCCAGATGGCGCGACATGAATCGCTCGGTTCGCTCGTTCCTGCTAACGTGGACGGCCGGGACGGACGGCGGGGACACAGCCGAGGGGGGCTGCACCCAGGCCGACCAATCCGGTATTGTGTCGATGGGGGTCGATGGCGACGTCCCCGCCTGGGGAGCAGGCCTTGCTGTGCTCCCAATGCTACTCTTCAACGGGGGATGGAATGCTGCGTAACATCCTGGTCCCCCTGGACGGTTCCTCACGTGCCGAAGTCGCAGTATCCCACGCCGCGGCCCTGGCGGGCTTCTCGGAGGCGGTGGTTGTACTTCTGCGAGTGGTAGAGGAAGACCCGGGCCAGGGGGTGGCGGTCGACCCGGTGCATTTTCGTTTTGCCCAACAGCGCGCCTCAGAGTATCTGCGTCGCATCGCCACCGGCTTGACGGCCAAAGGCACCCGGACCCGATGGGAAGTCAGGGTCGGCAAGCCGGCGGACCAGATCGTGGACTTCGCTAGTTCGCACGGCATCGATCTCATCGTGCTCTCGTCTCACGGCCGGGGTGACGCGACGGCGTTCGGGCTGGGTGGAACTGCCCATAAGGTGGTCGAAGGCGCCGGGGTGTCCGTCATGCTGATCCCCTCGGCTGAGCATCTCTCGGGGGCCCCCGCCGCGGTCGCCTATCGGCGAATCGTCGTTCCGGTGGATCGGTCCCCCCGAAGCGACTGGGCGGTGTCGTTCGGCGCGGGGATCGCCCGGGCTTCGGAGGGAGAGCTCGTGCTGGTGCACGTCATTCCCACTCCGGACTCGGAGGGTCTGGCGCCCAGCGGGAGCGACGAGCAGCAACTGGCCGAGACCCTGATTCAGCTGGCTCGGACCCGGGCCGAGTACAGTCTGCGTGAGGTCATTCACCAACTGACCGAGAGCGGCCTGGCGGCCCGGTACCGCATGGTGGAATCGGCGCATTCTGCCGCGAGCATCGCCGATATTGCCCGGGAGGAGCGGGCCGATCTGACGCTGCTGGTGGCGCACGGGTCCGCCGGCGAGACCCGGCTGCCGTATGGCAGTGTGTGCGCCAAGCTGCTGGCCATGGGGACCGGCGTAACGCTCGTGCTGCAAGACCAGCCTTCCCCCAGCAGGGCGCTCGAACCGATCGAGTCGTCCCCCCGGCCTCGCGGGCTGGCCGCGAGGCCGTGACCGGCCGGCCCCCGGAGGTTTTCGCCGCAAGGGAACTCGGCGCCGCTTTGGCCCGGCGCCACGGTGCCGTGCGCCAGGGCGGTCCCAGCCGGCCCCTCCGGAACCGGCTGTCTCACCTCGAGCAGTACTTCCACACCGTCGACGAACGCCTGACCCGAGCCGAGGCTCCCCGGGCCCCGGCCGGAGCCGAATGGCTGATCGACAACGCCCACGTCATCACTGAAGCGCTGCGGCAGGTGGAGCAGCATCTGCCGCCGGCCTTCTACCGGGAGCTCCCCAAGCTGGAGGACCCCCGGGCGGTGCGGCAGGCGCGGGTTCACGCCATCGCGGTCGAGGCCATGCTCGAATCGGGCGGCCTGCTGGACGCCGGGCGGGTGGAGGACTTTCTCTCCGGATATCAGGACATGACCCCACTCACGATGGGAGAGCTGTGGGCCTTCCCGTCGATGCTGCGCCTGGCGCTGCTGGAGGAGCTGGCCGTCGCGTCCGCCGCGGTCAGCGGGATCGCGCCGCCGGGGCCCGTGCCCACACCGGAGTCGCCGGCCGGCGCGGAGCAGACCCTGGCAACCTGCGTCAAGAGCCTGCGTTGGATCGCGGTGCAGGACTGGAAGCTGTTTTTCGAAGCGGTGAGTCCGGTCCATCGGACTCTGCTCCAGGATCCGGCCGGCGTCTACCCGAGAATGGATTTCGAGACCCGTAACACCTACCGCCGCAGCGTGGAGCAGATGGCCCGCTGGGCCGGGGTCTCCGAACAGCATGTCACGGATGCCGCGATCGCGCGCTGCCAGCGGGTCCCGGGCGAGCCGCGGGCATCGCACGTGGGCTTCCCCTTGATCGACGCGGGCCGGCTGGACCTGGAACGGGAGCTGGGATGCCTGCTCCCGCTGGAGGAGCGGATCGCCCGCACCACCCGCCGCTTCGCGCTTCCGCTCTACCTCGCCGGTCTGGTCGGATTGACTCTGGGCCTCGCCGTTCTGGTGGCGGCTTTCGCGGGCGGTCTGAGTGCAGCCGGCATTCTCGTCACGCTGCTTCCCGCCAGTGGAGTCGCGATCGCGTTCGTCAACCGGATGGCGACGCAGCTGCGGCTTCCGCGACGGCTGCCGCGGCTCGACCCGGCATCGGGTGTCCCGCCTGGCGACCGGTCGGTGGTCGTTGTTCCTACGCTGCTCCAGACCCGGGAGGACCTGGAAGAGGTCCTGGGAGGTATGGAGCGAAACTTCCACGGGAACGAAGTGCCGGGCCTGAATTTCGTCCTCCTGACCGATTTCAGGGATGCCGCCGCGCGGGAGGAGCCGGGCGATACTGATCTCCTGGCCCGGGCGGCTGCCGGCATCACCGATCTCAACGCGCGGCTCGCCGGGAAACGGCCGGTGTTTCATCTGGTGCACCGGGGCCGGCAATGGAACCCGGCGGAGCGCTGTTGGATGGGCTGGGAGCGCAAGCGGGGCAAGCTGGTGGAATTCAACCGGCTGGTGCTGGGCGCCGGAGATACCACCCTGCGGGTCGAGGTCGGTTCCCTGGAGCAGCTGCAGCAGGCCCGCTTTGCCATTACGCTCGACGCCGATACCGTGCTGCCGCATGGGACCGCCGCCCGGCTCATCGCGACCTTAGCCCACCCGCTCAACCGTCCGGAGCTCGATCCATCCGGCCGGGTCACCGCGGGCTACTCGGTGCTGCAACCGAGGGTGGCAACCACACCCGCGAGCGCCACTCAATCGCGTTTCGCCGAGGCGTTTCAGGGGGACAACGGCCTCGATCTGTATGATCGGGTGGTGTCCGACGTGTATCAGGATCTGTTCGACCAGGGGGTATTCGCCGGCAAGGGGATTTACGAGATCGCCGCGTTCGAGCGCACGGTGCGGGGACGGGTCCCCCCTAACGCGCTGCTGAGTCACGATCTGTTCGAGGGCATTCTGGGACGGACCGGCTATGTCTCCGACGTGGTCTTGTTGGAGGACCTTCCGGCCCACCCGGTCGGGTATTTCCGCCGGCTGCACCGTTGGGTCCGGGGCGACTGGCAACTCCTGCCCTGGCTAGGTTCCCGGGTACCGAGCGAGGACGGCACGCCGCAAGCCACTTCGATCGGTGCTCTGGGACGCTGGATGATGCTGGACAATCTGCGACGCAGCCTCCTGCCTCCCGCGTTCCTGCTGCTCCTGTTGCTGGGGTGGACCCTGCTGCCCGGTGCGGCGTGGCGGTGGACCCTCGCCGGGATCGGCCTGCTGGCGATGCCGGTCCTGTTCGAAGTCGGCTCGGCGGGGCTCACATTGGCGACTACCCGATCGTGGCGCCGGACGGTCGACGGGTTGATGGCCGGCTGGCGTGCCGCCGGCCGCTGGCTGATCGACGTCGTGTTCCTGGCGCACCAGACTCTCGTCGTCGCCGACGCCATCGCGCGAACTCTCTGGCGGCTGGCCGTGACCCGGCGGCACCTGCTGGAGTGGACCACCTTCGCCCATACCGCACGGGCCCTCACCAGCGGGGCGGGAACCACGCGGGCCATGGCCGGCTCCGCCGCCCTGGCTCTGGTTGCCGCGGGCCTGGTCCTATTGCTGCGGCCCCCGGCCCTGCCGGTCGCGGCGCCATTGCTGCTTGCCTGGCTCGCGGCGCCCGGCATCGCCATCGCGCTCTCGAGGCCGCGGCCCGAACGGATCGAACGGCTCGACTCGCGCGAGCGGCGACGGCTCCGCGCCCTGGCGCGCCGGACCTGGCATTTCTTCGAGCGGTTTCTGGGGCCGGCCGAGCGCTGGCTGGTCCCGGACAACTTCCAGGAAGCACCGGGCGGCATCGTGGCGCGCCGGACGTCGCCCACCAACCTCGGCATGTCGCTCGGGTCGGTGCTGGCCGCGTACGACCTCGGGTTCGTCGGCGTGCTGGAGCTGAGCGCGAGCCTTCGCAGCATCCTCGAGGCGATGGACCGGCTGGAGCGATACCGGGGCCATTTCCTGAACTGGTACGATACCCGAAACGACCGGCCGCTCGAACCCCGCTACGTCTCGACCGTCGACAGCGGGAACCTGGCCGGCGCCCTGCTGGCGGTGCGACAGGGCTGTCGCCAGGCCGAGCACGATCCGGTGATCCTCCCGGCCCTGCGGGATGGCTTGCATGACACGGTTGTGGTCCTCCGGGAGATCCTGCACGCCGTGCCCCCGGAGGCCGCCGCCGGTCTGGAGCCGATTCGGGAGAGCCTCCATCTCCTGAGCGTCCGCCTGGTTGAAACCCGTCACGATGTCGAGAGCTACGACCGGTTGTTCCGCTGGATTCGGGAAGAATGGTCTCCGGCTCTATCACACCGGGCCTCGAGTATCGTGCTGGCGCCGGAAGAGCGCTGGTCCCAGATCTCCCGCGAAGACTTGTTCCTCTGGATCGAGCTGCTGCAGGAAGACCTGGGCGTCGCGGAACGATTGGTTCACCGTCTGGCCCCGTGGGGTGCCCTGCTCACCGAGCGGCCCCGGTTCGAATCGGGCGACCCGGAGGTCAAGCGGCTCTGGTCCGGATTGATCGGCGACCTCGCCCGGGTCCCGCCGCTCGATGAGATCGAGGCGCTGGCCGCCCGGGTCGACCAGCAGTGCGGCCGGCTCGAGTCGATACTTGCGGGCGGGAAGGGGCCAGCCAACGCGGGCGGGGTCGGCTCATGGTTCGAGCGCTTGCGGGAAGTGTTAGGACAGGCAACCACCTACGCGGCCGACGTTCGGGACGATCTGAACCAGATCGCCAACGCCGCGGAAGATCTGTTCCGTGGGATGGACTTCAGCTTCCTGTTCGACGACTTCCGCCGGTTGTTCCGGCTGGGGTACAGCGTCACCTCAGACCGCTACGATCCAGGGCATTATGACCTGCTGGCCTCGGAGGCGCGGTTCGCCAGTCTGGTTGCGATCGCCAAGGGAGACGTCCCCGCCACCCACTGGATCAAGCTGCAACGGCCGCTCGCCCGGGTCCATGGTGATCTGGTGCTGCTCTCCTGGGGCGGCACCATGTTCGAATTCCTGATGCCGCCGCTCTTCACGTTCACTCCGCCCCGGACGCTGCTGTATCAGGCGGTTCAGGGCGCCATTCGGCGTCAGGTGGCCTTCGGCGCCGGCCACGGGACCCCGTGGGGCGTTTCCGAATCCGGCTTCGCCGGTCTCGACCCGGGCGGCAACTACCGCTATCGCGCGTTCGGGGTTCCCGGTCTGGGGATGCGGCGCGATACGGGCGACCGGCTGGTGATCTCACCGTACGCCTCGGCCCTGGCGCTGCCGTTCGCGCCCGAGACGGCGCTGTTCAACCTGGACCGCATCGCGGCGGGCGGCGGGCTGGGACGTCACGGTTTCTACGAGGCGCTGGACTATGGGACGGCGCCTCGAGCCGACGGGTCGCCGATCCTGGTCCGATCCTACATGGCGCACCATCAAGGCATGGCGCTGCTCGCGATGGACAACGCGCTCAACGAGCACGCCATTGCGCGACGGGTCCATGCCGACCTGCGAATTGCGAGCATCGAGCCACTGCTGCAGGAGCGGAGCGCGAATCAGCCCACCTTCGAGCTTCCGGCTCCGGCCACTGCCCGAGTCCCGCTACCCGCCAAGGCTCCACCGATCACCCGGTGGTCGGTGGATCCGGCCGACCCGATCCCGACCATTCACGTGCTCTCTAACGGCCGCTACCACGTGCTGGCGACCGGCGCCGGCGGAGGCGGGAGCCGCTGGCAGGGCCTTGGGCTCACCCGCTGGCGGGCCGACCCTGGGGCGGATGCCTGGGGACCGTGGATCTACCTCCAGGATCAGGAAACCGGGCAGGTCTGGTCGGCCACGGCGCAACCGGCGACGGCCCCGATCGAGTCCTACACGACCCATTTCGAAGCCGGGGCGATCGAGTATCACTGCCGTCACGAAGGCCTCTCGGTTCGCACCCGGGTGGTGGTCCCGGTCGAGGACGACGTCGAGATCCGGATCGTAACGCTGAGCTCCACCGACGGCAGAGCCCGGCGGCTGGCGGTGACCAGCTACGGCGAAGTGGTGTTGGCACCGCCGGATGCCGACCGGCGCCACCAGGCATTCGCCAAACTCTTCGTTGAGAGTAGCGCCTTGCCGGGGCTTGAGACCCTGTTGTTCCGCCGGCGCCCCCATGCCGCGGGCGAGGATCCGGTCTACCTCGCGCATCGGCTGGTGCGAGGACCGGGATGCGACGGATCGGTGAGTTGGGAGACCGATCGGGCGCGATTTCTCGGCCGGAGCGGCCGGCCCGCCTCGCCCGCGGCATTGGAACCGGGGGCAGGGGCCCTCAGCGGTACCACCGGCGATGTCATGGATCCGGTGTACGCGCTGCGCTCGGAGGTGAGCCTGGCCCGCGGCGGCAAAGTCGAGCTCGCGTTCATCACCGCGGCCGGCCGGTCCCGGGGAGCGGTGCTGGACCGACTCGCCGCCTATCGCTCGTTCTCCCGTCTGGAATGGGCCGCGGGGCGCACCAGCCTGGAAGTGGAGCATCGGATACGCGAGGCGGGCGGGATTGCCGCCGAGCTGCCGCAGCAGAGCGCGCTGCTCTCGGCGCTCATCACGCCTTATCACGCCTTGCGGGCGGCGCCCGAGGTGCAGGCCGCGACCCGATGGTCGCAGCCCTCACTCTGGCGCTTCGGGATTTCGGGCGACTTCCCCATCGTCCTCGCCTTTGTGGCCGGCGAGCAGCTGTCGCTCGTCAGTGAGCTGCTGCGAGCCCATGCCCACTGGCGAATGCACGGCACCAGAGTCGACTTGGTCCTGGTTGACGAGGTCGCCTCGGGATACGAGCAGCCGGTGCGCGAAGCCATCGACAAGGCGCTGGAGGCGACCGGCAGCAGCAGCTGGCTGGGCCGTCACGGTGGGGTCTTTGTGCTGGACGGTCCCGCGATCACCGACGAGCGCCACATTCTGGCGTCCGCCGCCCGGGTCGTGCTGGATGCCAATCGGGTACTCGCCACCCACCTGGAACGACTGCGCGATCGGTCTCCCGCGCTGCCCCGCTTCGAGCCCTTCCCCGGCCCCGGACCGGACGACGAACCGACCCCGCCGCTGGCCCCGGCCACCGGTCTGCTCTTCGACAACGGGCTGGGCGGGTTCACGCCGGATGGACGCGAATACATCATCCGACTCGCGCCGGGCGTGCGGCCGCCGGCGCCGTGGAGCAACGTGTGCGCCAATGCCGAGTTCGGATGTGTGGTGACGGACACGGGCCTGGACATGACCTGGGCGGCCAACAGCAGCGAGAATCGGCTCACCCCATGGCGCAACGACCCGGTGAACCCGCCGCCGGCCGAGGTGCTCTATCTGCGCGACGAGGAGAGCGGGGATGTGTGGAGCGCCACACCGGAACCGGCCGGGCAGGGAGTGGCCTTCGAAGTTCGGCACGGCCACGGGTACAGCGAGTTCCGGCACGCGCGCCGGGGTTTGCATCACCGGCTTCGGGTCCTGGTCCATCCGGATCATCCGGTGAAGCTGATCGAGCTCACGTTGAGCAACACCTGGCGGCGGCCCCGCCGAATCACGCTGACCCATTACGCCGAATGGGTATTCGGGTCGGCCCGGGACGTGACGGCACCGTTCCTGGTTACGGAATACGACGACGGGCTCGGCGCGCTCCTGGCCCGGAGTCCAATCGGGGTTGGGGCGACCGGGTCGTTCGCAGCGGTCGGTGCCAGTGAGCGGCCCCATGGATTCACCTGCGATCGGCAGGAGTTCCTGGGCAACCGGGAGCGCTGGCTGCAGCCGGCCGGTCTGGTGCGGATCGGGCTGAGCGGCTTCACCGGCACGGGCCGGGATCCCTGCGCCGCCTTACAGCTCCATCTCGATATCCCGCCGGGCGAGTCGCGCACGGTGCACTTCGTGCTCTGCTACGCCGGCAGTCGAGCCGAGGCGCTCGAGCTGGTGCGTCGCTGGAGCAACGCGAACGCCGTGACCGAAGCGATGGACTCGCTGGCGGCGGTCTGGGACGCAGTCTGTGGCTGCCTGACGATCGAGACGCCCGACCCGGCGCTCGACACCCTGGTACGATGGCTGCCCTACCAGGTGCTCTCGGCCCGGGTCTGGGGGCGAACCGGGCTCTATCAGTCGAGCGGCGGCTATGGGTTCCGGGATCAACTGCAGGACGTGATGGCGCTGGTGCTCGCCCGGCCCGACGTGGCGCGAGACCATCTGCTCCGGGCCGCCTCGCAGCAGTTTCGCGAAGGGGATGTGCTGCACTGGTGGCACCCGGGGAATGGCGCCGGGGTTCGCACCCGCTGCTCGGACGATATGGCCTGGCTTCCGTTCGTCGTGGCGTACTACGTTGAGACCACCGGGGACGACGCCGTGCTCGGGTTGGAGGCGCCATTCCTCGACGCCCCCCAGCTGGAGCGGGGCGAGCTGCAGCGCTACAACACCTGGAGGCTCTCCAGCGAAACCGGGACTCTGTACGAGCACTGCCGGCGGGCGCTGGACCGGGCCTTCACGGCCGGTCCGCATGGTCTCCCGCTGATCGGAACCGGCGACTGGAACGACGGGTTCGATCGAGTGGGCCGGGAGGGGCGGGGCGAGAGCATCTGGCTGGGCTGGTTCCTGTGCGCGGTGGCGGCGGACTTCGGCCGGATCGCCCGCCGTTGGGGCCGACCGGACGACGGGGAGCGATGGGCAGAGCGGGCGGAACGGGTGCGACAAGCGATCGAGCAGCATGGCTGGGACGGCGCCTGGTATCGGCGGGCCTATCACGATGATGGGAGCGTGCTGGGGTCGCGCCAGGCCGAAGCCTGCCAGATCGACTCGGTGGCGCAGACCTGGAGCGTGCTGTCGGGTGTGGCCGAGCCGGCGCGGGCGGAACTCGCGATGCAATCGGTGCTGGAGCGGCTGGTCAAGTGGGATGACCGGCTGGTGCTGCTCCTCACCCCGCCGTTCGACGCGCCCAGGAGCGATCCAGGATACGTCAGCTCCTATCCGCCGGGTGTACGCGAGAACGGCGCCCAATACACCCATGCCGCCGCCTGGGTAGTGTGGGCCTTCACGGCGCTCAATCAGCCGGATGTCGTGGCGAGATTGCTGGCGGCCCTCAACCCGATCAACCACACCGGCACGCCGGAAGGAATCGCGCGGTACCGGGGAGAGCCCTACGTCGTGGCGGGCGACGTCGGGGCCGAGCCGCCCCACGTCGGGCGGGCGGGCTGGACCTGGTACACCGGATCGGCGGCGTGGATCTACCGATCGGTGGTCGAAGGGCTGTTAGGCATCCGGCGGCTGGGCGACAGCCTGGTCCTCGATCCCTGCCTGCCGGCAGGCTGGCCGGAGGTCCGGGTGACGTACCGCTACGGGTCGAGCCGGTACCACATCAGGATCGAGAATCGGAACGGCGGCGGCCGCGGAGTCCGGTCGGTGGTACTCGACGGGGCGGTCCTGACCGAGGCGCGACTGCCGCTGGTGGACGACGGCGCCGAACATCAGGTGGAAGTGGAATCGCGGGGTGGCGTCCTGGAGGAGGCGGGAGGTTCGTCTCCCCTGAGAGGAAATGAAGGTTAACCGGAGGAAGGCACCATGAAGCAGCCGACCCAGAAGCGCAGCGCCAAACGTCGTACTATCCGCGAAGAAGACGCCAAGAATGCGACCCGGATGAAAGGGCGGACCGACCGGAAGCAGGAGTTCCGGAAGATCGGGCGGAGGCCGGCGGGGTACTAAACCAGCAGGGAGCGGGGAGCAGGGAGCAGGAAGCAGGAAGCAGGGAGCAGGGAGCAGGGAGCAGGGGCGGCTCTATCGGCCGCTTCGCAGCACAGCGAGGAGTGCCTTCCCGTATCGCGCCACTTTCGCCGGGCCGATGCCGTAGATCCCCTCCAGCTCCGCCAACGACTCCGGTTTGAGCTCGGCCAGCTCCCGCAAGGTTCGGTCGCTCGCCACCACATAGGGCGGAACCCGCTCCGAGCGGGCCAGCTCGAGCCGGCGCGCCCGGAGCGCCTCGAAGAGGGCCGCGGCGGCCGGATCCGCCGAGGGAGGAGCCGCCGCCCGCCGCCCGCTCGCCGTGCGGCGAGGCCGCCGGGAACCGGCGTGCTCCGGAGGGAGCAGGAGCC
>DASWKS010000182.1:0-3059 GCA_036396495.1 Gemmatimonadales bacterium | reverse complement strand
GCGGTCCTGGCCAAGGAGGGTTTCGCGGTCCTGGCCTACACCAACGATGACCTCATCAGCGCGCTCCGGCTGGAGGATGCCGGCGCCGCGGCGGTCATGCCGCTCGCGTCGCCCATCGGGAGTGGACTGGGACTGCTCAATCCCTTCACCATCCGCACCATCAAGCACCGGCTCTCGCTTCCGGTGATCGTCGACGCCGGGGTGGGCACCGCCTCCGACGCCTGCGTCACCCTGGAACAGGGGGTCGACGGCATCCTCATGAACACCGCGCTGGCGGAAGCGCAGGACCCGCTTCGGATGGCTGTGGCCATGCGCCACGCGGTCGAAGCGGGGCGCCTGGCCTACCTGGCGGGCCGCATGCCCCGCCGGGAAGTCGCCGTCCCCTCGAGCCCGATGGCGGGGATGCTCGCCTGAGCACCGGCCTCGCGCCGCGGCGAGCGGCGTGGCGCCTGCTGGAGCTGGTGGGGAGCGGCCGGCCCTTCGATCTCGCGCTCACCGAAACCTTCCGCAATCTGTCGGAAGCGGACCGCCGTCTAGCCCACGAGCTGGCCGCCGGCACTCTTCGCAGCGCCGGGGTGCTGGACAGCGCCATTGCGCCGTACGTTCGGGGCGGCTGGGAGCGGGTTCCCAATTCCATCCGTAATGTCCTGCGGCTCGGCGCCTATCAGTTGACCGCGCTGGACCGGGTCCCGCCCCACGCCGCGGTGGCGACCACCGTCTCCCTGGCGCGCGAGGTGGCCGGCGCTCGCACCGCGGCCTTTGCCAACGCGGTCATGCGCCGAGTGGCCGAGACCGCCCCGCGGGTAGTGCCGGGGCGGGCCTCTCACCCCGGGTGGCTGGTCAGCCGATGGACCGCCCGTTACGGTCCCGAAGAGGCCGCCCGGCTACAGGCCTGGAACGACACCCGGCCCCGCCTGATCGTTCAGCCGGCCCGGTGGGACCTGGGACAGCTCGAGGCAGCCTGGCGCCAGGCCGGCGTCGAGTTCAGCGACGCCCCATTCGGCGCCGGCCTCATTCCGGAGGCCATCACCCGCCCGCGCCTGTTGCCGGGGTACGAGGAAGGCGGCTTCATCGTGCAGGAAGCGGCCCAGGCATTGGTGGTCCGGTATTTCGACCTTCCGGCGAACGCCGTGGTCTACGATGCGGCCGCGGCTCCGGGCGGCAAGACCATCGCCATGGGGCGGGCCGCGGCCCTGGTCGTCGCCGCCGACATCCGGCGCGATCGTGTCGTTCGACTGCGGGAGAATCTCGCGCGGGCCGGCAGCGGCCGGGAACACCCGCTGCTGGCCGATGCGACCGCGGCGCCGGTTCGCCCGGTGGACGTGGTGGTGTTCGATGCCCCCTGCCTGGGCACCGGGGTGATGGCGCGCCACCCGGAGGCGCGTTGGCGGGTGAGCATGGAGGGATTGTCGCGCCTGGCGGAGCAGGCCCGGGTCATGCTGCACGCGCTGGCTCAATCGGTGCGCCCGGGTGGCTTGCTATGTTTCTCGACCTGCTCGCTGGAACCGGAAGAGAACGAGGAGCAAATCGAGGCGTTTCTCCGCGCCGATCCGCGCTACCGCCGGGAGCCGTCGTCCTCGGTCCCCGCGGCGCTGCTGACCGCGGCGGGTGACCTCGCCCTCGTGCCCCAACATCACCAGACCGATGGCGGATTCGCCGCCCGGTTGCGGCGGGTAGGATGATGCTCTGGTTGCGGAGCGCCACCACCCGGCGGCGCCTCCAGGTGGCGGGCGTACTGGCGGCCGCGGCCCTGGCGGGATGGCTGGTGTCGCTGCTGGCCTATCCCGCACCCCTGGTCGAACGCGAGAAGCGGCTGCCGTTGGTGGTGGGACTCTCCTATGAAAACGCGCAACGGGAGCTCGAGTCTCAAGGTTTCCGGGTGAAGGTCCGCGACACCCGCGAGCCCGATCCCGCTCTGCCGGCGGGAGACGTCACCTGGCAGGACCCGCCCGGCTACCTGGGAGTCCCCGAGGGCAGCGTGGTGGAGCTTACGCTGAGCGCCGGACCGGCGCCAACCACGGTCCCGGACGTGATGTTCTTCGACCTGGAAGAGGCCCGGAAAGTGATCGCCGCCGCTGGACTGACGGTGGGCGGCATCGATTCAGTCCCTGCGGATGTCGATCGGGGAGTGGTGGTATCGACCCGACCGCCCCAAGGCACTACCCGGCCCCCCGGCGACCGGGTGGACGTAGTGGTCAGTCGCGGTCCCGCCGCGGTGGTGGTGCCGGATGTGGTAGGGCTGCCGGAGGTGGCTGCCCGGGAACAGATCGAGGACGCGGGCTTGAGAATCGGATTGGTTCGGATCCAGCGCGGCGGGCGCGCCGGACCGTCGACGGTGCTGAGTCAGCGACCCAACGCCGGGTCGCTGCTTCCCCGGGGTGGCCGTATGGACCTGGTGGTCAGCGAGAGGCCCCGATGAGCGTTCGCATTGCGCCCAGCGTCCTGAGCGCCGATCTCTCCCGTCTGAGCGAGCAGATCGGCAGCGCCTTGGCCGGCGGGGCCGAATGGATGCACGTGGACGTCATGGACGGCCGATTCGTGCCCAACCTCACCTTCGGCGAGCCGCTGATTCGGGCCCTCCGGCGGGTCACTGACCGGCCCTTGGACGTCCACCTGATGGTTCAGGAGCCCGAGCACTACATTTCACGGTATGCGGCCGCGGGGGTGGCGGTTTTCACCATCCACCCCGAGGCCACCATCCACCTCCAGCGCCAGCTGGCGGCAATTCGTGAAGCCGGCATGAAGGCCGGCCTGGCGTTGAATCCCGGCACCCCGGTTGCGGTGTTGGAAGAGGTGGTGGACGACGTCGACCTGGTGCTGGTCATGTCCGTCAATCCGGGCTTCGGTGGACAACGCTATCTGCCGGCCGCCACGGACAAGATTCGCCGGGTCCGCCAGCTGCTGGACCGCCAGGGATCCCGCGCGATGCTGGAGGTGGACGGCGGGATCACGCTGGAAACCATTGCGGAAGCGTGGCGGGCCGGAGCCGATACGTTTGTGGCCGGAACGGCCGTCTTCGGTGAGGCCGATCCGGCCGAAGCCGTCCGCGCCCTCAAAGG
>DASWKS010000181.1:0-2128 GCA_036396495.1 Gemmatimonadales bacterium | reverse complement strand
CCTCAACGCCGGGGAGATCCCGGGGAAGTGGGGCACGGCCCACGTGAACATCGTGCCCTACCAGGCGTTCCGGATGCAGGATGGCTCCATGATCATCGGGGCGGCCAACGACCGATTGTGGGTGAAGCTCTGCGAGGCGATCGGCCTGCCCGAGGTCGGCCGCGACCCGAGGTATGCCACCAACGCGCAGCGCGTGGCGCACCGCGACGAGATCGTTCGGCGGCTGGAGGCCCGGCTGGCGACCAAGACCCGCAAGGAGTGGGAGACCATCCTGGCCCCCACCGGCATCCCCTGCGGACCCATCAACCGGATGGATGAGGTGTTCGCCGATCCGCAGGTGCAGCACTTGGAGATAGTGCTGGAGGCGGAGCACCCGACGGCCGGGACCATCCGCATGGTGCGGAACCCCGTGAGCTTTTCGCTGACGCCCGTGGATCTGCGGCAGGTCCCCCCGCGATTGGGCGAGCACACCGAAGAGGTGCTCCATGGTCTCCTGGGCTACTCCGCGGCCGAGGTAGAGGCGCTCCGTGCGGCCGGCGTGGTATGATCTCGGAGCCGGAAATGGAGGATCCGCAGATTACGCAGATTCATCGGAACTGAGAGGCGGTATTGGGCATGACCGTTGACATCTTCATCCGAGGCGGGCGCGTGTTCGACGGCGGGGGCGGCCCGCCGGTGGAAATCGACATCGCCATTCAAGGCGATCGAATTATCAGCGTGGGCCGCGATGTCTCGCCCCGGGAGGCGCACCGGGTCATCGACGCGCGCGGACTGGCCGTCTGCCCGGGCTTTGTGGATATCCACGGCCATTCGGATTACCACCTGCTCCTTACCCCCACGGCCGAGAGCGCCGTGCTGCAGGGGGTGACCTCCGAGATCGGGGGAAACTGCGGGTACGCGGCGGCCCCCATCTGGGGACCCTGGTGGGAGGATCGCGCCAAGTCCTACCGCGACGTCTATGGGCTGGACCACGGGTGGCACGATGTCGCCGCCTACTTCCGGCGACTCTTGGATGTCGGGATCTCGATCAACTTCGGCCTCCTGATCGGCCACAATACGCTTCGCGGATCCGCCATGGGGGGCGCGGATCGCGCGCCCAGCCCGGCCGAGATGGAGGCGATGGTGGCGGCCCTGGAGCGGGGCATGGGCGAAGGGGCCTTGGGTCTGTCCACGGGGCTGGTGTATTCTCCGGCGTGCTTCTCGCCGCCGGAGGAGCTGGCGACCCTCACGGCCGTGGCGGGGCGCAGGGGCGGGGTCCTGGCGACCCACATGCGGAGCGAGGGGGATGGACTCCTGGAGGCGATCCGGGAAGTGATCGCGGCGGCCGAGGCGGCGCGGACCCCCCTCCAGATCTCCCACCTCAAGACGTACGGGGAGCGCAACTGGGGGAAGCTCACCCAGGCCTTCGAGCTGATCGAGGCGGCGCAGCGGCGCGGGGTGGACGTCACGGCCGACCGGTACCCTTACACGGCCGCCAACACAGGTCTGCAGGCGGCATTGCCGCGCTGGGCCCTGGAGGGCAGCAAGGCGGAACAGACGGCGCGCCTCGGGGATCCGACCGTCCGGTCCCGGATCCGGCAGGAGATCGGCGAGGGACCGAATGCCCGGGACTGGAGCCAGGTGATGATCTCCGAGGTCACCCAGCCCGAGAACCGGCGGTACCAAGGCCTCCGGGTGGATGCGGCCGCGCGGGTCGCCGGGAAGGAGACGTTGACCTTCGTCCTGGACCTGCTGCAGGAAGAGCAGACCCA
This sequence comes from Gemmatimonadales bacterium, assembly GCA_036396495.1. Classification (GTDB taxonomy): domain Bacteria; phylum Gemmatimonadota; class Gemmatimonadetes; order Gemmatimonadales; family GWC2-71-9; genus SZUA-320. The sequence goes on along the minus strand of DASWKS010000181.1, from coordinate 377 downwards.
GGTGGATGCCATCTATTTCACGATGAGCGAGGAGAATCTGCAGGCGATCCTGCGGAAGCCCTACGTGATGATCGGCTCCGACTCGGGCTGCCGTGCCCACTACGGTCCGCTGTCCACGGGGCGCCCGCATCCTCGGACCTTCGGCAGCTTTGCCCGGGTCCTGGGGCATTACTCCCGCGACGCGCGGCTCTTCGATCTCTCCACCGCCATCCGCAAGATGACCTCCGATCCCTGCCGGCGGATGGGCCTCGCGGATCGCGGCTGGATCCGTCCGGGGAACGCGGCCGACATCGTCCTCTTCGATCCGGATCACATCCGGGACACCGCGACCTACGAGGAGCCGATCCGGTATCCCGCCGGGGTGCACATGGTCCTGG
>DASWKS010000180.1:0-1706 GCA_036396495.1 Gemmatimonadales bacterium | reverse complement strand
TGCCGGCCCACACGAAATAGAGGTTGATCAGCCAGAAGATCACGAATCCGAGAAACGCCGGCAGGCCGTACCCCATGAAGGCCCATTCCCCGCCCAGCTGGCGAAACGCAGGCCAGGCGATGCCGAGCAACTCGCTGATCGCCAGCCCGCCAACCCAGGTCTGAATCCCGAACCAGCCGCACGCCACGATGGACCGAAGCAGCGCCGGAATGTGCGCCCCCGTCGTGCCGAAGGCCGCACGGGCATACACCGGGAACGGAATCCCGTAGCGGGTCCCGGCATGGCCATTCACCAGCATCGGCACCAGGACGATGGCGTTGCCCAGAAAGATCGCGGCCAGGCTCTGCCACCAGTTGAGCCCCGCCTCGATGAGACTGGCGGCCAGCATGTAGGTAGGAATGCAGACGCTCATCCCCACCCAGAGCGATGCGAAGTGCCAGTGGTTCCAGGCACGGGCCGCGGGTGGCGTCGGCGCCAGGTCGGCGTTGGAAAGATCGTCGGCCGTAAGCGCACCATCGACTACCATCGGTTCACTCAATCAAGCCGTCCGCCTGTCCGTTCGCCCGTCAGTCCGTCGGCGCGTCGGACCGCCCGCGCCAGAGCACGCCGCGTCAGGACCCCCGCCAGTCGGCGCCGGTAGGCTGAGGTCGCATGGATGTCGCCGGGAGGATCGAGCGCCCGCTCCACAAGGGCGGCGGCGGCGGCGAAGACTTCCTCGGAAGGCGATTCACCCCGCACCAGCGCCTCCGCCGCCGCGACCGAGACCGGTCCTTCGCCAACGCCGAACAGCACCATTCTGACGTCGGAGCAGCGGCCCGCCGGGTCGAGCTCCAGGCGGGCGGCGATGCCGGCGAGTGCGTAGTCGCCGTGCCGCCGCGCAATTTCCATGAATGCAAAGCCGGTCCGCGGCGCCGGGGCCGGGATCTCGATTTCCACCAGCAGCTCACCCGGCTCGAGCGCCGTCGCAAACAGACCGAAAAAGAAGTCGGCCGCTGGAATCCACCGTTCGCCCTCCCGGCTCCGCAACCGGAAGCGCGCCCCCAGTGCAGTCATCACGGCGGGAAGCTCGCTGGCCGGGTCGGCATGGGCCAGACTGCCGCCAGCCGTGCCCCGGTTTCGGATCGGAGGATGCGCGACATGCGGCATGGCCTCGGCCAGCAGCGGCGCTCGTGTCGTCACCAGATGAGACCGCTCCAGCGCTCGCTGCCGGGTCATGGCACCGATGCGGAGGCTCCCGCCATCACCTGTGTGAATCCCGGCCAGGTCGGTGATCCGGTTGAGATCAACCAGCACGCCGGGCTGGGCCAGCCTGAAGTTCATGGCCGGCACCAGGCTCTGTCCGCCGGCCAGCGGCTTGGCCTCGGGCCCGTACCGCTGGAGCAGTTCCAGGGCCTCGTCGGTGGTGGAAGGCGCGTGATAGTCGAAAGGGGCCGGTTTCATGAGCCCGATTCCAACCGGCGTCGGACTTCCTTCCCCAGCGCCTCGAGCCCGGAGCGCAGCATGGTCCGGCTCACCATGTCGAGCAGGCGCTGCCCCACCGAGGCGATCTTGCCCCCAACCTGCAGCTCGGCTCGGTACTCCATGCGGGTCGCGTCGCCTTCGGGCAGCAGCGAGACGTTCGCGATGCCCCGGGTGAAACCGAACTTGCCATTGGCATCGACCGTCATATCAAAACGTCGGGGCGGCTCCTGATTGTCGATGGCGAT
>DASWKS010000179.1:0-3912 GCA_036396495.1 Gemmatimonadales bacterium | reverse complement strand
GCGTCGCGCGGGAGGGTCAACCACTGGCCGTCCCCCAGCGTCACCGCGCTCGCGATCTCGGACGACGCAAAGCTCCCCCGCGTGTCGAGACCGATGCCGCTCGCGACGGCCGGTGGCAGCCAACCGAAGTCCAGGGTCAGCGGCGCGGCGCGGTACCCCTCCGCGAATTGCATCGCCCGGGCTTCACCCCCGGTGGCTGCCCCCCGATCCACCAGCAGCACGCGCAGCCCGGCCCGGCCCAGGGTGGCCGAAGCCACCAGGCCATTGATGCCGGCGCCGATGACGATCGCGTCGAACGGGGTGCTCATGCGGTCTCGATCAAACGGTCTTCCCAGGCGAAGTCCGGCTTCACCCGCTGCTGCCGCTGATACCACGAGAAGGTCTCCTGGAGACCTTCCTCCAGCGGTGTCAGCACCAGGCCGAGCTCCGCGCGAACCCGGTCCGTCTTCACGGTGATCGGTGGCAGGTCGAGGAACGCGCCGAAATAGAGCGGAGGTGTCATCAGGCTTCCGCCGGCGCTCTCGAGCCGCTCCCGCGGTACTGGCACCAGGCGCACCGAATCGCCTGCCGCCCGCGCAAGGGCCTGGACGAACTCTGCCTGGGTCAACGGCGGACCGGCCAGGTTGTACGCCGAGCCGCTGGCGGCATCGTGCCCGGCAGCCAGGAGGGCGGCGCGCGCCACGTCCCGGACGTGCACCCATTGCATGGGGCGCGAACCGTCTCCAGGCACGATCACCGGGCGGCCCGCCACGATGCGATCCCAGAAGAAGGCCTCGCGGTCAAACGGGTTGTTCGGGCCGTAGATGAACGCCGGTCGAAGGGTTGCGACCGGAACCCCTTCCTCCCGGCCCAGCCGGAACAACGCGCGCTCGCTCTCCGCCTTCTGGCCGTAATAGGCGGCCGGATGGTCGGCAGGAACCAGTGGATCCTGCTCGTCGTGTTCGAGGCCGCTGCCGTACACTGCCATACTGGAGGTGAAGACGTACCGCTTGAGCTTTCCTCCCTCAGCCGCCGCGCGCGCGGCGGCTGCGACCATCTCGGCGGTCGTGCCACGCTGCCAGTCGTATACGTTGTCGAAGACCACATCGAACGACTCACGCGCCAGTTCGGCCTGCACCGCGGGGACGTCGTTGCGGTCGCAGCGGATTTCGCGCACCCGGTCGCCCTGGGGCGTGCCTTGTCCCCGGTGCATGATGACCACATCGTCGCCCCGCGCGAGCAGTTGCTCCACCAGCGCCCGTCCAATGAAAAGCGTGCCGCCGATCACCAGGGTTCGGGTCATGACTTCCTCGTTGCCCGGAGGATCTCGAGCGCTGCCAATCGGCCCGAGGCGCCCATGATGCCGCCGCCGGGATGGGTGCCGGCGCCGCACTGCCAGTAGCCCCGGAGCGGGGTGCGGTACTTGGCCCACTCCGGGACCGGCCGCAGGAAGAAGAGCTGGTGCAGCGCCAGCTCTCCCTGGAAAATGTTTCCCTCGGACAAGCCGGTGATGCGCTCGATGTCGGCCGGGGTCAGCACCTGGCGGTGCAGGATCAGTGATTTGATGTTCGGCGCGTAGCGGGCCAGCGTGTCCACGACCGCGTCGCCGAAGGCGTCCCGCTTCGCGTCGTTCCAGCCCCCGTTGAGATGATAGGGCGCATATTGGACGAAGATGCTCATCACGTGCTTCCCGGGCGGTGCCATCTGGGGATCGATCATCGACGGGATCACGATGTCCATGTACGGGTTGCGGGAGAACTCGCCGTACTTGGCGTCGTCGTAGGCCCGTTCCAGATAGGCCAGGCTGGGGCTGACGGAGACCGCTCCCCGGAGGTGCGGACCGTTGCCCGGCAGGCAGGTGAAGTCGGGCAGGCCGTCGAGGGCCAGGTTCACCTTGCCCGATGAGCCGCGGAACTTGTAGCGCCGTACCCCTTCCACCAGGTCGCCGGGCAGCTGCTTCTCATCGACCAGCCGGGTGAAGGTGAGGCGGGGATCGAGACTGGACACCACCAGCGGGGCGCTCAGCTCTTCACCGTTCGCCAGTGCTACCCCGGTGGCCCGATCGCCGTTCAGCAGGACTCGCTCGACCCCGGCATCGGTCCGGATCTCGGCGCCGAAGGCCCGCGCGGCACCGGCGATCGCGTTGCTGATGGCGCCGGTGCCGCCCTTCTGAAAGCCCCAGGCGCGAAACGCACCGTCGATCTCGCCCATGTAGTGGTGCAACAAGACGTAGGCCGAGCCGGGTGAACGGGGGCCCAGGAAAGTCCCGATGATCCCGCTGGCGGACTTGGTGGCCTTGAGGGGATCGAACTCGAACCATTCGTCCAGATAATCGGCGCTGCTCATGGTCATGAGCTTGAAGAGCGCGTGAAAGCGCTCGGCGCCGAGCGAGCGGAAGTGTCCACCCAGCTTGAGCAATCCGGCGAGGTCGGAGGGGGCCAGCGAGGCGGGATCGGGCGGGACCATGCCCAGGATCGGCTTCACCGCCATCGCCATATGCTGCATCAGGCGGCCGAACAACACGGTGGCTTCCGCGTCGCGGGGCGAATGGCGGCACAGCTCGCGGCGGGTCTCGTCGGGATCGGCCCAGGAGCCCAGGTAGTCGCCGTTGTCGAGCGGCGTGATGGTGCTCTCCAGCGGCAGGATCTGCAGGCCGTGGCGGGGAAGGTCCAGGTCGCGAATGATCTCGGGCCGGAGCAGGCTCACTACATACGAAAAGACCGAGAACTTGAAGCCGGGGAAAATCTCTTCGGTGACGGCCGCGCCCCCCAGCACCGGACGGCGCTCCAGCACCACGGTCTTCTTCCCCGCCCGGGCCAGATAGGCCGCGGTCACCAGGCCGTTGTGGCCCCCCCCGATGATGATGGCGTCGTAGCTGTTGGCGGTCATGCCCGCTTCCGCTCCGGGTCGAAGAACGGGAGCGGCCGCACCACCGCGTCGGCTTCCTTCCGATGGTGCTCCACCGTCACTTCCATCTGCACCTTGGTGCCGGGCTCGAAATGGGGCGCCCGCAGATGGGCCAAGGCCAGGTATTGCTTGAGCAGGGGCGACCAGCAGCCGCTGGAGGCGTAGCCGATCTGCTCCCCATCGCGGTAGATGGGGGTGCTCACCCGCCAGGCGACGGTGGGAAGGTGGGGCGGCAGGCCGTGTACCTGATAGCGGCGTTCCAGCGATTCCCAGTTGACCTCGAGACCCACGAACGACCACGCCGGTCCCCGCGTCTTCTCCAGGGTCAAAGCCCGTCGGCCGTTGTACGGTCCTTTCTCGAGGCTCACGGTCCAGCCCAGGTTGAGCTCCCAAGGCGAGGATTTCTGGGCCTCGATCACCGCGCGATGCGCCGAGTGGTAGTCGACGTCCAGCATGACCAGCCCGGCCTCGATGCGAGCCACGTCCAGGGCCCAGATCCCGGCGGGCACGATGCCGAACGGGCCACCGGCCTCGATCAGCGCGTCCCACAGCTCCACCGCGCGAGCGGCATCGACCCAGAGCTCGTAGCCCAGGTCGCCGGTGTAGCCGGTCCGGGAGACCGTGACCGGAATGTCCCGCAGCGTGGTATGGATCAGGCGGAAATACTTGAGTTGGCTCAAATCGGCCGGCGAGAGCCGCTGCAGGATGTCGCGCGATAACGGGCCCTGCAACGCCAGCGCGCCGGTCAGCTCCGACACGTCTTCCAGGCTCACCTCGAGACCCACCGCGTTCATGCTGAGCCACCGCCGAGTGGGCTCGGCGCTGGTGAGCCGGAAGGTCGTGTCATCCAGCCGGCTGATGGTGCCATCGTCGATGATCTTGCCGTGGACGTCGCACCAGGGCGTGTACAAGACCTGGCCCACCCGGCATTTCAGGACGTCGCGGGTCACCATCCGGTCCAGCAAACGGGCCGCGTCCCGGCCGCCCACCAGATACTTGCAGAGGGGTGACACATCGAACACCGCC
>DASWKS010000178.1:0-6143 GCA_036396495.1 Gemmatimonadales bacterium | reverse complement strand
TCTGCCCGTGCTCTTGGGCGGTGGGGCTTCGAAGTACTCATCCGCCAGGAGCCGGGACAGTAAGCCGGTGTCGACTCGCCCCTGGGCCGCGAGGGCTCCATCCTGATCGAAGGGACGCGAGGGATCGACCAGCCGGGCGATGGCATCGATCAGCGCGACTCCCGGCCCGGTATCGAAGGCAAACGCACCCTGGTCCACTGCCAGTTGCGGCACGTAGGTCAGGTTCGCCATCCCACCGATGTTGAGCAGGATCCGGCCCCCGTCGGGCGCCCCGAAGAGCAGGACATCAGCGACCGGGACCAGCGGAGCGCCTTCGCCCCCGGCCGCCAGATCCCGGGCCCTGAATCCGCTCACGATGCGGGTGCCAAACCGCTCGGCCAGCAAGGCCGGCTCTCCCAGCTGCCAAGTGACGCTGGGCGGTTCATGCCAGATGGTCTGACCGGGAAAGGCGATGAAGTCGAGATCGGACGGCAGCACCGCCCCGGCATCGAGCACGGCCTGGACCGCGTCGGCGGCCCAATGGGCCAGCTGGGCATGGAGCAGCGCCAGCTCCCGCGCGCTGCCGTGGCTGATGGCCTGCTCGATCCGGAGCCGCTCGGCGGCGGTGTAGGGCCGGGTCGCGAAGGCCAGCAGACTGGCCCGAGTGGGACGCTCGAATCGCACCAGCGCCGCGTCCATGCCGTCCAGCGAGGTGCCCGACATCAGCCCCACCCCCAGCGACGGCCGCTCGGTCATGGGTCGCGAACCACCGGCGGATCGCCGAGAATCGGCCGGAGGTGGTAGTCGTGCGCGGCCAGCAACGCCTGGGCCTCGTCCCGGCTGACGCTCCGCGCCAGCATCACGATCGCGGTCCGCACGCTGCCGCCCGCGGCATCGATGGCGCGGCGGGCCGAGGAGCGGTCGGCGCCGGTGACCTCCATCACGATGCGCTCGCCCCGGTCCACCAGCTTCTGGCTCCAGGCCTGCAGATCGACCATCAAATTGCCGTACGTCTTGCCGACCCGGATCATCGCGCCGGTGGTCAGGGTGTTGAGCACCAGCTTGGTGGCGGTCCCCGCCTTCATGCGAGTGGAGCCGGTCACCACTTCGGGCCCGGTGAGCACCACGATGCAGACATCCACCGTCTCGCGCAGCAGCGCGGGCGGTTCGGCGCAGGTGAGCAGCACGGTCCGCGCGCCCAGGGTCTGGGCCCGGCCGAGCGCCGCGCGGACATAGGGTGTGGTCGCGCTCGCGGCGATGCCCACCACGGTGTCCTTGGCGCCCACCTGGTGGGTGTCCATGGCCGCGATGCCCGCGTTCACGTCGTCCTCGGCCCCCTCGGCCGACTTGATCAGCGCGGCGAATCCACCGGCGATGATTCCGACCACCATGCCGGGAGGCGTGCCGAAGGTGGGCGGGCACTCCGAGGCGTCCAAGACCCCCAGGCGGCCGCTGGTACCGGCGCCGATATAGAGCAGCCGCCCGCCCAAGCGGAACGACGCTTCGATGAGCTCCATCGCCCGCGCGATCTCCTGGCGGGCGCGCTGGACCGCGACCGGGACCGCGGCGTCCTCGACAGCGATCAGATCCACGATCTCGAGCGGAGTGGCCGCGTCGATTCGCTGGGTGCTGGGGTTGCGACGCTCGGTCAGCCGCAGTCCGGCGTCGGTCATGAGCGGTCAGCCATTCGGATATCGACCGTAAGGGGGTCAGTCGTCAGGGGTTAGTCGTCGGTGGAGCGAAGCGAAGACCTGCTAACTTAATAGGACCACGACCCCACGAGGATTTGGTGCGAATCCGTCTTCCATGGCTGTTCCTGCTGGGCATCGCGGGGGGCTGCAGTCGCCCGGTCGCTCCGGCACCGCCCGCCGCCGCGACCGCCTGGCCCTACCGGACCCGGGTCACCCCGGTAGACGGCGCCCAGGCGATGGTGGTCTCGGGCAGCCCGATCGCGAGCGGGGTGGGCCGCGACATCCTGCGACAGGGCGGCAATGCGGTCGACGCCGCGGTAGCCGTCGGGTTCGCGCTCACCGTGGTCCATCCCGAGGCCGGCAACATCGGCGGCGGCGGCTTCATGATGATCCGGCAGAAGGACGGAAGCGTCACCAGCGTGGATTACCGTGAGACCGCCCCGGCGGCCGCCACCCGCGACATGTACCTCGACGCCCAAGGCAACGTCACCGACCAGAGTATCACGGGGCACCTCTCGGTGGGCGTCCCGGGAGCTGTCGCCGGACTGGCGGAGGCCCACCGCCGGTTCGGCAAGCTGCCCTGGCGCGACCTGGTGGAGCCCGCCATCGCGCTGGCGCGAAACGGTTTTGTGATCGACACGTTCCGGAGCCGGTCCATCGGGGCCGATTCCGCCCGTCTGTCACAGTTCCCCGCCTCGGCCGCGATCTTCCTCCCGGGGGGCCACCGGCCCGCCCCCGGCACCACGTTGCGCCAGCCGGAGCTGGCGCTGACCCTCGAGGCCATCCGCGACAGCGGGCCGGCGGGTTTCTACCGCGGCCGGGTCGCGGATCTGCTGGTGGAGGAAATGCTGCGGGGCGGCGGGCTCATCACCCACGCCGATCTGGCGGGCTACCAAGCCCGTTGGCGTGACCCCATCCGCATTTCCTACCGGGGGCACACCATCTACTCGATGGGTCCGGCTTCCAGCGGAGGGGTGACGCTGGGGCTCATCCTCAACGTGATGGAACGGTGGGATCGCCTGCCGGGCTTCGGGACCGCGGATCTCCTGCACCTGGAGGCGGAGGCCATGCGGCGAGCCTTCATGGATCGCAACCGCTGGCTGGGTGATCCCGATTTCGTGACCATGCCGCTCGGCCGGCTGCTCTCCAAGGAATACGCCGCGGGACTACAACGCCAGATCGACCCCGCCCGGGCCACCCCCACGCCACCATTCGACAAGGCGAACGAAGGCGAGTCCACCACCCATTACTCCGTGGTCGACGCCGAGGGCAATGCGGTGTCGACCACGACCACACTCAACAACTCGTATGGCAGCGGCGTGACCGTGGCGGGGGGAGGATTCCTGCTCAACGACGAGATGGACGACTTCGCCTCGGCGCCGGGAAAGCCCAACATGTTCGGGCTGGTGCAGGGCGAGGCCAATGCGATCGCGCCGGGGAAACGGATGTTGTCGGCCATGACGCCGTCCATCATGCTCGATCCCGCCGGCCGGCTCGAGCTGCTGCTGGGCACGCCGGGTGGTCCCACCATCATCACGCAGGTCTATCACATCATTTCCAACGTCATCGACCACGGGATGAGCCTGAGCGACGCGATGGCCGCGCCGCGGACCCACCATCAGGCGCTGCCCGATCGGCTACACCTGGAGCGGGGCTTCGGCGCCGATGTCATCGCGGCCCTCGAAGCGCGGGGCCACGTGGTCCAGACGGTCGGCAATATCGGCGACGTCGCCGCGATCATTCGAACCAAACAAGGATGGCAGGGCGTGGCCGATCCGAGGCGGGGAGGAGGAGCTGTCGGGTACTGAAGGCAGAATGCCCGGTGCCCAATTCCCATAGCAGAAGTTTGGGGGGAAGGAACACCTCTGCAATGGCATTGGGCACTGGGCATTCTGCATTTTGCAAACAGGGACAGAGGGCCTTGGAGCAAAACCGTGGAGTACAGGATAATGAGTTGGGGGGAGATGCCTCATCCTGCACCGATACGCTTTGCCCTGTACCCTCTGCCTCTATGTTTCAGCCTCCGTCGCTAGGGTGCCGGCTCAGTCCGCGGCACGGGTGAGCGACTCCTTGAGCTTGATGACTACCCGGCCTCCAGCCGGAACCACGATGTCCTTGTCGGCCGACTTGATGGCGATGGCCGTCCCGGCCGCGGCGCCGATGGCACCACCCACTACCGTCCCGCCGGTCTTCTTGGTGAGGATCTGCCCCACAATGGCACCGACGGCCGCGCCGGCCGCCACTTTCCCGGCGTCACCGGCGGTCACACCCCGTCCCTTGAGCTCGTACTGCAGGTCGGTAATCTCGGCGTTGATATCGTAGGTCTTGCCGCCGGTCGTCACGCTCAGCGGCAGCACCACCAGCGTGCCGGGCTTGTCACGGCCCTCGGCTTCCTTGCTTTCGATAATGCGAAAAGTCAGCGTGGCTCCCGCCGGAATGACGGTCCGTCCGGACGCATCCGACACGCTCTCGGTCACATTTGATGTGAAGGTCTCACCCACCTTGTTGCGCCGGGTGGACACCTCGGAATTGGTGGTGGAGACGATCTCGGTCCCCGCCCGGGCCACCAGCGGCGCCGAGGGTTGAGGCTGCGCCGCCGGCGGGGGCGCCGGGGCCGGGTCGGCGGTCCGAGGGGGCGGGGAAGGCCGCACCGGGGTACGGGCCGGCGGTGGAGCGGGCTGGGCCGCAGCAGCCGGCGGAGGCGCCGGCGGCAGTTCCTGCGGGGATACGTACTGAGTCGTATCCGGCGGAACCAATGCCAACGCGGTCGAATCAGCCGCCGCCTCCCGGTCGTTCCTGCCGCACCCGACCGCCACCAGGGCGAAACTGAATGCGAGCATCTTGTTCATGGTCACTGGCGCCTCCAATGGCGTCTTTCAGACGTGACGATGGGCGAAAGGCGATGGAGGCAGCAAACTGCGCTACCCCTCTTATCCGTGGACGCCCCAGCGAGGAGACCTATGCACAGGCTTATCAACCCTGGCACAATTTGTCGAATCACCAGCGCCGCGGTTTCCTGCATCACAGCCATCGCCGCAAGAACTCCGGGGTCAGTCCCTGCAACCATCCGGCGAGCCGGGTGAATTGACCCGTGACCATCAGGGCGCCAACCAGCAGCAGCAGCACCCCGGAGCTCTTCTGCACCAGCGGCATGTAGCGACGGAAATTCTTGAACCAGCCAAGGAAGCTTTCCACGGCGAACGCCGTCAGGAGGAACGGCACCGCCAGCCCGGCTGAGTAGCTGGCGAGGAGCAGGATACCCCGCTGGACGTCGGCCTGGGACGCGGCCAGTCCCAAAATGGCGCCGAGCAGCGGCCCGATGCAGGGGGTCCACCCCGCCCCGAACGCCATGCCCACCAGGACCGATCCCAGATAGCCCAGCGGCTTGCGATCGAGGTGCATGCGCTGTTCCTGCTCCAGGAATCGCAGCTTGATGATGCCGACCAGGTACAACCCGAAGAAGATGATCAGGATCCCGCCGATCCGGGTCACCCAGTCCTGGTAGTACCGGAGTACCCGCCCCAGGGCCGTGGCGCTGGCGCCTAACAGGATGAAGACCAGCGAGAACCCGGCCACGAAGAGCAGCGAATGGATCATGGCCATCCGCCGCCGGCCGGTCATCTCCTCCAGGGTGAAGCCGGTGACGAATCCGAGATAGGACGGGACCAGCGGGAGCACACAGGGCGAGAGAAAGCTGAGCAGGCCGGCGAGGAAGGCGACGGCGGCGCCGAGGGACACCGAATCGGTCATGACGGGCCGCCGGCCGGCCGGAGCGCGGCGAGGTCGCGTCCCCGGCATTCGACGCAGAGCCCGTAGATCTCCACCCGGTGCCGCCGATGGAGGAACGACAGCTCATCCGCGATCATCTCCAGCATCCGCTCCAACCGGTCATTGGTGAACTCGACCACCCGGCCGCACCGCTGGCAGATCAGATGCTCGTGTCGCGCCTGGTCCGGCGCGGGCTCGAACCGCTTGAAGCCGTCGCCGAAATCGTGGGCCCGCACCAGACCGCTCTCCACCAGCAGGTCCAGGGTGCGATACACCGTGGCCGTACCGACCGGCACCCCGCGGCGGGCCAGCTCCTGCTGAATCCGGATTACCGAGGGATGATCGGGCACCCGGGTGAGCGCGTCGGCGATCTCCAGCCGCTGCCGGGTGAACGGGAGCCGCCGGTCTCTCAGATACCGGGCGAACTGTTCCCGGAGCGGCGCGAGATCGGTGTCAACCCCCACGTTCACCCGGTCCTTCTTCAGATGCGGGGAACCACGCCGCCACCTCGATCGGGAGGGGCGGTTCGTCCTCCACCCCCCGGACCGGGACCAGGGCCAGCAGTTCCTCCAGCGCCTCCAGGGGACCAGATCCCACTTCATCCAGCCCCCATTCGAATCCTCCGCGCTGGCGGCCCTTGATCAGCAGCGCGTACCGAGCGGTATAGATCCGGCGGCGGTCGCCTTGGACCTGCGACAGAATTGC
>DASWKS010000177.1:0-4750 GCA_036396495.1 Gemmatimonadales bacterium | reverse complement strand
GGCGGACGGGCGGACGGACTGTCGGACTGACGGACCGACTGACCGACTGACCGACTGACCGACCGAGACAGGACCGTCTGCCCGTCCGTCCGTCGGTCCGTCTAGTTTTGTAGACCCATGCCCCTTCCCGCCATTCTGCTGACTGCCCTCGGTTTCGGGCTTGCCACCGGCCTGATCGAAGTGGGGATCCATCTGTTCCGGAAACTGGCGCTGGGCCGGATCCTGGCTTTCGGGATGGATTTCGTCTGGATGACGCCATTGGCCAACGCGGGCGTCTTTCTCCTGCTGGGTGTGGTGTTCCTTCTGGTGGCGCTGCCGGTGCGCCGGATGCGATCCCCCGCCGTGGTCTACGCCTGCTTCGGCACGGTCATGGTGTTCGGGCCGCTGCTGCTGGCGGGACGGATTCACAAGGCGGCCGCACTGGTCTTGGCCCTGGGCGTCGCGGTGGCCCTGTCGCGTAAACTGACGCCCCGCGCCGCCACGGTGACTCGGGTGATGGCTCGGGCCGTCATCGGGTTGCTGGTGATCTTTCCCCTGATTGGAATGGTCCGATATGGCCTGCTCCGGCGGGCCGAGCGGCAGGCGATCGGGTCGCGCGCAGCGGCGACCCCCGGCCAGCCCAACATCCTCCTCCTGGTGCTCGACACGGTGCGCTCGTGGGACGTGGGCTTCTACGGCTATTGGCGGCCAACCACGCCCAAGCTGGGGCAGCGGCTGGAACGGGGCGTGATTTTCGACCGGGCCCTGGCTCCCGCGTCGTGGACCACCCCGTCCCACGCGGTGATGTTCACCGGGTATCAGCCGACCGAGTTATCGGCCAGCTGGGACACACCGCTGGACACCCGGCAACGGACCCTGGCCGAGCTGTTCGCCGAGCGGGGTTATGCCACCGGCGGATTCGTGGGGAACTACCGCTATGCCGGGAGCGCCACCGGATTGCAGCGCGGGTTCGACCACTACGAAGATTACCCCGTCACGGTTGAGCAGGCGCTCCGCTCCGCCCAGCTCCCGGCGCGCGCCTTCACCCTGGGCTCCATCGCGGAGCAGCTGGGGAAGCGGCGGCTGATCCACGGGGGCAAAGACGCGGTGGACGTCAACACCGAGTTTCTGGGCTGGCTCGACCGGCTCCCGAACGCCCGGCCCTTCTTTGCGTTCCTCAACTATTTCGACGCCCACGCACCCTACACCCCGCCGCCGCCGTGGGATTCCGCGTTCGCGGGCCGGGACCTGGAGACCGTGGAGCGCTATTGGACCCGGATGGAGCAGGTGTTCGGGGCCGGACCGCTCCCCCGCCGATTCCTGCAGGAGACCCTGGACGCCTACGACGGGGGTATCGCCTATCTGGATCATCAGATCGATTCACTGCTGACCCAGCTCGAGGCCAGAGGCCTGCTGCGGAACACCGTGGTGATCCTCACCTCCGACCACGGCGAGCATTTCGGCGAGCACGGGCTGATCCAGCACGGCAACAGTCTGTTCCTGCCGCTGCTCCACGTGCCGCTGGCGGTCTACGCGCCCGGGCTCCTCCCGGGAAGAATCCGGGTTCAGGCGGCGGTCACCTTGAAGGACCTGGCCGCCACCATTCTCGATCTCGCGGGGGTGCCCCAGGCCGGAGTACCGGGCCGGTCGCTCATGGCGTGGGTGCGCCCGCCGTTCGATCCGGCCCGGACCGATACCCTCTTCGCCGCCGTCGACTTTCATCGCTTGCTGCCGCGCTGGCCGGTCTCACCCATTCTCCGGGGCGACATGCGCTCGGTGGTGCTCGACAGCCTGCACTACATCCGAAACGGGGACGGCGTCGAAGAGCTTTTCCACCTGGGGCAGGACTCGCGAGAGACCCGGAATCTGGCCGGGCAACCGCTGTTCGGGAGCGAGCTGGAGCGGCATCGGGCGGCACTGGCACGAGTCGCGGGTCGTAATTCGCTGAAATGACTCACTCTCGGATGACCATGACATACCGATTGACCGCCCTGGGATGCGGCCTCACACTGTCGGCGATCTCCGGTCCGCTGGCCTCCCAGACCCCGGTGCGTGAGTTCGTCCTCAAGCAAGTCAGCGTGCCGCATCCGTACTACTGGCGCGAGATGTACCTCCCCCAGGTGACCAGTGGGCCCTCAGCCGCCGCCTGGTCGCCCGATGGCACCGAGTTGATCTACAGCATGCAGGGATCGCTCTGGCGGCAGCGGGTGGGATCTGACAGCACCCGGCAGCTCACCGACAGCCCCGGGTACGACTATCAGCCCGACTGGTCGCCCGACGGGCGCTGGGTCGTGTTCTCCCGCTACCACGACGACCAGCTGGAGCTCCGGGCCCTGGATCTCGAGCGAGGCCAGGAGAGTTCCCTGCTCCGGGACGGCGGCGTACATCTCGACGCGCGGTTCTCGCCCGACGGTACCCGGCTCGCCTTCGTCTCGACCGCCTATCAGGGCCGCTGGCATGTCTTCGTCGCGCCGTGGGAGAATGGGCGAGTCGGCATGCCGGTGCGCATCACCCAGGACCGGCAAAGCGGGCTGCCCCGCTACTACTACAGCTCCTGGGATCATTACCTCTCCCCCACGTGGAGTCCGGATTCGCGGGAGCTGATCCTGGTGTCGAACCGGGGACGGATCTGGGGCACCGGCGGCTTCTGGCGGATGGAGGCCCGCGCTGACGCCGAAATGCGAGAGCTGTGGTACGAGGAGACCACCTGGAAGGCGCGACCCGATTGGGCCCGCGACGGCAGGCGGGTGGTGTACAGCGGCTACCATGGCCGCCAGTGGAATCAGCTATGGCTGATGACCGGCGAAGGGGGCGATCCCTTCCAGCTCACCTACGGCGAGTTCGACGCCACCAATCCGCGATGGAGCCCCGACTCGCGGCGAATCCTGTATACGGCGAATGCAGCGTGCAGAGTGCAGGATGCAGACTGCAGAGGGGTTGCGGCGGGAACTGTGCTTCGCGTGGTCGAGGTTCCGGGTGGTCGTCACACGACCATCCAGCCGATCAACCGGATCAGGCTGAAAGCCTACGGGATTCTCGCCCTGACGATCACTGATTCCGCCGGGACAGTGATTCCCGCCCGGGTCTCGGTGTTCGACTCGACCGAGCGGAGCTGGGCGCCCGACGATGCCTGGCGTCACGCCGACGAGGCCTTCGTTCGCGGCGAGCGGCTGTTCGAGTACGGCTATTTCCACAGCCCCGGGCGCAGCAGCCTCAGTCTGCCGCCGGGCCGGTACACCGTGGAGGTCTGGAAGGGTCCGGAATACCGGGTGGGCCGGAGACAGCTTACGCTGACCGGCGCGGCGCCGCTCGGAGTGACCATCGGGCTGGGCCGGGTGATGGACCTTCCCCGGGCCGGCTGGTGGGGCGGCGATCTCCACGTCCACATGAATTACGGCGGGCACTATCGCAACACGCCCGCCAATCTCAAGCGCCAGGCTCTGGCCGAGGGCCTGCACCTGGTCGAGAATCTGATCGTCAACAAGGAACAGCGGATCCCCGACCTGGCCTACTGGCGCCCGGGGGTTGATCCGGTGTCATCGCGCGACTTCATCCTGGCCCACGCCGAGGAGTACCACACCAGCTTCTGGGGCCATTCAGCGCTGCTCGGTCTGAGCGAGTACTTCGTGCTCCCCAACTACGCCGGGTATGTGAACACCGGCGCCGCCAGCCTGGTGCCGATGAACCTGGACGTGTTCGACCTGGCGCGGGCCCAGGGCGCGATCGCCGGCTACGTTCACCCTTTCGACAGCCGGCCGGATCCCTCCAACCCGAACGAGCCGATTCGCTATGAGATGCCGATCGACGTCGCGCTCGGCAAGCTGGATTACTTCGAGGTGATGGGATACAGCGATCACCGGATCACGTCCGAGTTCTGGTACCGGCTGCTCAACTGCGGATTCAAGATTCCCGCCGCGGCGGGAACCGATGCATTCCCCAATTACGCCTCGCTCCGAGGGCCGCCGGGCCTGGTCCGGGTATACGCCCGAACCGACGGGCCGCTCGAGCACCACCGCTGGTTGAGCGCCATCAAAGCGGGCCGGACCTTCGTGACCAACGCGCCGATTCTGGGGGTCAGGTGGCGAACTGGCCGACGGACCGACGGACCGACGGACCGGCGGACGGAGGCCGGGAGGTGGCTGGGCATTGGGGATTCCGTCTCCCTTTCCGCCGGGAGCCATAGGCTGTTGGTGCAACTCACGCTTCGGTCCAACACGCCGGTGGATCACCTGGAGCTGGTGAGAAACGGGAAGGTCGTGGCGGACATTCCGCTGAGTGGTGACCGCACCCGGGCCGATACCCTGGTGAGTTTGCCGCTCGACTCGAGTGGCTGGTATGTCGTGCGAGCCTTCGCCGACCGGCCTCGGCTTCCGGTGCTGGACCTGTATCCGTTCGGGAGCACCAGTCCGTTCTATGTGACGGTCGGCGGAGCGGCGGTTCGCAGTCGGGAGGACGCGGAGTACTTCATGACCTGGCTCGACCGGGTACGCGGGGAGGTGGAGCGGCACACCGGGTGGAACACCGCCGCGGAGAAGGAGCAGGTCATGAAGCGGATTGCCGAGGCGAGGGCGGAGTTTGAAAAGCGGGCCGGCTGACTCTGACGGACTGACGGTCTGACGGCCGGGCGGGCGGGCGGGCGGGCGGGCGGGCGGGCGGGCCAAAAACGATTCTCTTTGGGTCCTTTTGGTTACCGCAACGGGCCCTCGGTTCCCCACGTTATGCCATGACCACCGAATCCGCCTCCGATGCCAAGCCCTACGAACGATTCCAG
>DASWKS010000176.1:0-6063 GCA_036396495.1 Gemmatimonadales bacterium | reverse complement strand
CGGCTGACCCGCGTAGCGGGTGATGATCGCCTGATCGAGGGTGGGCTGACTGGTCATCGTCGTGATCCTGGTCCAGAGCTCAAAACGAACGGCCTTCCGGGTTTCTTGGAGCACCCGGAAGGCCGCGGATCACACGATGGTATCCTGGACTTCTAAGGTGCTCGTCGTCTCTGCTGCGAAGCGCCACGCAGATCCATCCAACGCGGACCGGTGCGGCCCGAATCCGGGCGCACGAAGGCCCCGGGCGCGGTAACACGCCGATTGGCGGAGGTGAGGAAGAGGTGGTTTCGCATCAGAGTCCTGAGCGGTTTCTCGCCGGTCGCTAGGCGCGTTTTGTAATCCGGAGGCCCCCGACCATGGGACCTCCACGTCCGCTCAACATAGGAAACGATGAAGCCAAGAGCAAGAGCGTTTCACGGTTGTGACGTCCGTCACACCCCCGCTCTGGTCACGGCACCGGGGGCGGTTGCTTGCGGTACCGGTCGAACCATTGCTGCCGGACCGCCAGGGTGCGCATCGTGTTGGACGGCCGGTAGAAGTAGGCGTGCCATTGATCCTGGAGCCGGACCATGGCCGTGGGCACTTTCAGCAGCTTGAGCGCCTCGTAGTACTCCTCGGTTTGCGAGATGGGCGTGCGGAGGTCGTTCTCCCCCGTGATCAGAAGCGTGGGGGTCTTCACGTTGCCGACGTACATGAGCGGCGACCGACGGAGATGCTCGGAGGGATCTTCCCACGGCAGCTTGGCAAAGTTGCGATACCAGCCGGGCCCGTCGGTGGTACCGACAAATGATAGCCAGTTGATCACCGGGCATTCCGAGGACGCGGCCGCAAACCGGTCGGTATGGCCCACCACCCATGCGGTGAGCACCCCACCGCCGCTGCAGCCGTAAACGAACATGTTGTCGCGGTCCACATAACCTCGGCTCAGCACCGTGTCCACGCCCGCCATCAGATCGTCGTAGTCCTTCCCCGGATAAGCGTTCTTGATGGCGTTGCCGAACGCGCTCCCGTACCCCGAGCTGCCCCGCGGGTTGGTCCATAACACCACATACCCCTGGGCGGCGTAGTACTGCCACTCGAACCACATATACGGAGTGGCCAGGGCATACATCCCATGGGGCCCGCCATGAATCGCGAGCATCAACGGATACTTCCGCCCCGGATCGAAACCGGGAGGCCTCATGATCCAGCCCTGGATCCGGAAGCCGTCAGCCGTGGTGTACCAGATCTCCTCCGTACGGGCGAGCCCCTTACCGGCCAGAAGGTCCCCGTTGATGTCGGTTACTTGCTGAGGAACCGGGTTCTTGAGGTCGAGAGTGACGATGTTGCCGGGATCCGTGGCGGTGGTGCGGGTACCCGCCGCGAGCCCGGTATTACTCAGGCTCATGACCGTGAGATAGTCGGCGCCGGAAGTGAGCTTCCGGGGTTTGCCGGTCAGGGGGGCGAAGTAGAAGTCGCTCCGGCCCTCGCTCTGGGCGCTGAAGTAGACGCCACCTCCATCCGGAGCCCAGAGCAGGTTCTCCGGGCTCCGGTCCAAGCCGCCGGAAATGTCACGCGGGTTGGAGCCGTCGGCGTTCATGAGGTACAGCCGGCTGGCGATATAGGTGTCGTCGGTCCAGTCGTAGCCGGTGTAGGCCACCAGCTTGCCATCCGGGCTCGCTACCGGGCCGGCATCCGGCCCCTTCCGGTGGGTAAGCTGCCGGATGTCGCCGCTGGCCACGTCGACCGCGTAGATCTCCGACTCGCGCCACTCGTACTCCGCCTCCTGGACCCTCAGACTGCTGAACAGCAACTGCTTTCCGTCCGAGGTCCAGGCAGGCGCGTTGTGATCCCACGGACCCGAGGTCAGCTGGCGAGGGGTGCCGCCACCGGCGGGAACGACAAAGATCTGCCCATGGCCCGCGTCACTGTACCCCGAGTAGTCGCGACGATAATCGAGCCGTTCGACGATCTTGGGCTCAGGCGACCAGGTAGCACCCGCGGGGCGACCCGGCACCGCGGCGCTGAGCGTCCCCGCTTCGGGTACCAACATGGTGAAGGCAATCCACCGTCCATCGGGTGACCAGGCGAGCGCCCCCGGACCCTGGTCCAGCCGTGTCACCTGTGTGACTGCCCCTTCCGCGTCCATGTAGCGCACAAATATTTGCGCGCCGGAGGGTTCTCCCGACGCCACCCAGGCAATGCGGCTGCCGTCAGGAGACCAGCGGGCCGTCACCGCGTCAAGCAGCCAGCGGTTGCGGCTCCCGTCGGCGTTCATCAGCCAGAGCGACGCCTTCCACCGGTCGTTCATCTTGTCCACCCACCAGCGGGTGTACACGATCTGACGGCCGTCGGGAGATATCTGGGGCCCACCACCCCGAAAGAAATCGCGGACCTGCTCGTATTCGAGAAAGTCCGCCAGCCCGATGCGGGTGCGATCCTGCGCCAACAGCGCCGGAACCCCTGCCAGCAACGCGAAAAGCAACCCGCACAGGCGCGACACACTCATGGGTGAGCTCCGGGAAGCGACCGAGGCATCTGGGTGAACTCCCAATCTGCGGGGGGTGGGCGGAAGGCGGAAGGCGGAGCCCTAACTCTCTGTGTGAATTGCATTTGGACAAGCGGGCCGGACCAGCTTGGGTCCTCGGCCGGTGGAGGCGGGCTCGGAGGCTTGGGAACTTGCAACGAATCACGCTATCGGCTCGTCTAATCCTTTACTCTCGTTTTCCGAGAGGTCCGGTTACTCTCGCCAAGGGCTGGTATGGGCACCGAGAATTCCGAGGTTCTGCGCGGCACGCTCGACATGTTGATCCTCAAGACGTTGTCCCTGGCCCCACTCCACGGCTGGGGGATCTGCGAGCGGATCCAGCAAGTGTCGGGCGACGCCCTTCGGGTGCAGCAGGGATCCCTCTACGCCTCGCTTCACCGGCTCACCCGGGAGGGTTGGATCCAGTCCTATTGGGCCGACACCGAAAACGGACGTCGGGCTCGCTACTACCAATTGACTCGTGCCGGGATCCGGCAGCTCAAGGTCGAGGCCAATCACTGGGAGCGGCTCTCGCTGGGGGTGACGCGGGTGATGGCCGCCACGTCAGTCTGACGGTCTCACCATGCGCTGGCTGAGCAATGTCTGGTTCCGACTGCGGGCCCTCTTCCGGCCCGGGGCGATGGAGCGGGAGCTGGCCGACGAGGTGACGTTCCACCTCGCGATGGAAGCCGACAAGCTGGTGAAGCAGGGGATGGACCCCGTCGAAGCGGCGTGGGAGGCCAGGCGCCGCTTTGGTGGAGTTGCCTATCAACAGGAACGAGCCCGAGACGCTTGGGGGATCAAGATGATGCGTGACTTTCTGAGCGATGTCCGACACGCTCTCCGCCAGTTTCTGCGGCGGCCCGGCTTCACCGTGCTGGCCATCGTGACCCTGGCGCTGGGCCTGGGTGCGACCGTGGCGCTGTTCAGCGTGGTGCGTGGGTTGCTGCTTCGGCCCCTTCCCGTCACCGACCAGGACCAGCTCCAGGTGTTCTGGTCGGACTGGGACTGGCGCGGGATCGAGCTGGATTTCGTGCGGGAGCGGATGCGGGCCTTTTCCGGGCTGGCCGGGTTCAGCGCGGAAGGCCAGACCTATCGGACCGATGGCGGAGGCAGCAGCGTGCTGACGGCCGGTGTGACTTCGGCCGACCTGTTCGACGTGATCGGGGCCCGCCCCCTGCTGGGCCGGACCTTCGCTCCGGGCGAGGATCGGCCCGGTGCCGAACCGGTGGTGGTGGTGAGCTGGGGCTTGTGGCAGCAGGAGCTGGGGGGGGACCCCAACGTGCTGGGCCGTCGCATCATTCTGGCCGGTCTTCCCACCACCGTCATCGGGGTCATGCCGCGTGGGTTCTACTTCCCCACGCCGGAGTACCGGGTCTGGCGGCCGCTGTTGCTGGACCCCGCGTCTCCGGTATATCGGGGGCGAGGCTGGCTGGTGTTGTTAGGCAGGCTCAAGCCCGGGACCACGCTGGCCCAGGGCAACGCCGACGTCGGGTCGTTTGCCCCCGCCCTCAAGCAACGCTTCAACTATCCCGATCAGTGGGACAAGAGCCGGAACCCCCACGTCACCCCCATCCGGCAGTACCTGCTGGGAGACGTGAAGCCCGCCCTGCTGCTGCTCCTGGGCGCGGTGGGGCTGCTGCTGCTGATGGCGTGCGCCAACGCGGCCGCCCTAGTGCTGGCCCGCACCACCGACCGCAGCAACGAAATCGCGCTCCGCACCGCGCTGGGCGCCGGCCGGGGACGACTGGCCCGCCAGATCGTCACCGAATCGCTGACCCTCTCGTTCATGGCCGGGGCGGTGGGGGCCGGGCTGGCCTTCGTGCTGTTCGATCTGCTGGTGGCGAGCCTGCCGCTCCAGAGCGGCTTCGGGGACACGGTCCACATGGACTGGTCCACCTTCGCGGTCGGGTTCGGGCTGGCGCTGCTGGTGGGTCTGGTGGTGTCGGCCATTCCGGTGCGGCACCTGCTGCTGGGCCGGCTGGAGGGGGTGAGCGGTGAGCGGGGTGGGAGCAGTCTGCGTCGCGGTCCGGGCCGGGCCCACGCCGCATTGGTCGCCGCGGAGGTGACCCTCGCCGTGCTGCTGGTGACCGGGGCGACACTCCTGATCCGGTCGGTGGGGAAGCTCTACGCGGTCGACCCCGGCTTCGAGAGCCGGGGCGTCGTGGTGATGGACCTGATGGCCAGCGTGGAAGAAATGGACCGGAGTGTGCGATGGCAGTTCTTCCGCGACATCCAGCAGCGAGTGGCTGCCCTGCCGGGAGTGCAGAGTATGGGGCTCACCAATCGCCTGCCGGTCCGCGACAACGGCTGGCAGGGTCCCATCGAGGTCGAGAGCCGGCCCGACCTGACCGGAACCAGCCGGCCCAACAGCCTGTGGCGATCGGTGACACCCGATTATCACCGGACTCTGGGAATGGACCTCAAGGTCGGCCGTGGGATCGAGTCCTCGGATCGGGAGGGTGGACTCCCCGTTGTCCTGGTGAGCGAATCGTTCGCCCGCAAGATGTGGAACGGGGAAGACCCCCTCGGCCGCCGGATCCGCACCGCCTTCATGGGGGATACCAGCTGGCTGACCGTGGCCGGCGTGGTGGAGGAGACCCGGATGTTCACGATGACCGGCGAGAACCCCATGACCATGTACTTGCCCTATGAGCAGTCGGGATTCCCGGGAGAAGGGCAGGTCCTGGTCATCCGGACCGACGCGGCCCCGGCCACGATCATCCCGGCGGTGCGGCAGATCGTGCGAGAGCTGGATTCCCGGGTCGCCATCGCCCGTCCCGGCAGCATGGACGACGTGGTCCGTACCGCGCTGGCCGAGCCGCTCCGGCTCCGGTTCTTCCTGATGCTGTTCGGGGGATTGGCGCTGGTGTTAGGCACCGTCGGCGTCTACGGGGTGGTCTCCTACTCGGTCACCCGGCGGCGGGGGGAATTCGGAATCCGGATGGCGCTGGGTGCCGCACCCGGTCGGGTGTTGCGTGAGGTGGTTCGACGCGGAATGGTTCCGGTCATGGGCGGCGTCGTGGCCGGTCTCGCGGCTGCATTGGCGCTGTCGCGCCTGCTGGGGCGGTTCCTCTACCAGATCGCGCCGACCGATCCGGTGAGTCTGGCCCTGGCGGCGGTAGCGCTGTTGGGGGCTGGAATCCTGGCCGCATTGTTGCCGGGCTGGCGGGCAGGGCAGGTGAGTCCGGTGGAGGCGCTCAGAGCTGAATAACGCCCAGTGCTGAGGCCATAAGGGAGCTACCTGCGGAGTCGACGGCGTGAAGGTCCAAGCTGTAGTCCGGCGTACTGGCAGTCATGGCCTCTTCGCCGACTCCCAAGAGCCCCTTACCATACCGCCTGAAAGCCTCCTACCCTTGAAGGCCATATCCGGGACTACAACACAAATGCGACTCGGATCAATGGGACATGTGGTGGGAACAACCAGCACCAGCACGAGGATCGCCACGCACTCCTCACCACGGGTAGTCAATAATCCGACGTACCAAACCGTGCGCGTCAAACTCCAACACCCGAAGTGCCTTCCGCGTCGGCGGGATCGGCTTCGACGGGTCGCG